>JBLIIN010000007.1:0-24225 GCA_047635075.1 Methylophagaceae bacterium
GTGAGCGCACTGACGATATCCCACTCTTAGTTAACCATATTTTAGGACAATTAAGTGCCAAAAATGGCCTTGAAGCCGCTCCAGAACTTGAATTGTCGGCGATGACTGCTTTACAAACTTACGATTTTCAAGGTAATGTTCGAGAACTAGAAAATATCCTAGAACGAGCGATAACGTGGATGGAAGGGAATAACATTACGGAAACAGATTTGATGCTACCAAAATCACAACAACCATTGTCTGTGGTGAATAATCTGCGTATTGAAACAGTTCAACAAAAGCAGCCACAAACGTTGCCGAGTGATTTAGGTGCACACTTAGAAGATCAAGAAAAGCAATTGATTACAGAAGCTTTGGAATCAGTGCGCTGGAACAAAACAGCGGCAGCCAAAAAACTGGGAATTTCATTTCGTGCACTACGTTACAAGCTTAAAAAGCTAGACTTAGAGTAGACGTTTACGATTGGGACAGACAAATAAGTCATGGTCAGGAGCTCACGAAGACTCAAAGCATAAACTAGCTGGCACGGAGATTGGGAGTTAGGAAAATAAAGAGCTTCGAGGTGATATCCTAATCTAACCCATCGACTCAACCTATTTAAGTAGGCTGTATTTGAAATTATTGGCTATGCTAACCTGAAAATCAAAAAGAGCAGTCAGCGCTGACTGTATTGCTACCCAAGGCATTAAATTCACTCGATTAAGCCGCAATTGATGTTATACGCCATGAGCCGAAGAAAATTCAGAGGGCTGATGCAAACAAGGATAAAGCAGTTGAGATGAGAACCTATGCATCCTGTGCACTAAGATAGTTGTTGACCGTTCACTTTGTTGCAAAATGATTAACAAAGGCGAATGTATTTTTACTTAGACCAAAATTAATGCTATCCAATAAAGCCTTAGCGTACTTTGTAATAGGCTCATTCGAAATTTCCAGTAGCACAAATATTTTTTCATAACTAAAACAAGTAGGGCGGGAAGCACATATATAGCAAGCTACTTCAGCTCGCTAGAGGTCACTATTTTACTCATGTATAACTGCTTTTATGGGATCAAATAGCAAACATAACAGCCTTTTTGCCTTGACTAAGAACTTTGAAATGCTTCGAGTGTTTGTGCTAGATTATAGTGTGTTAACGGTTTCCTTATGTACCTTTTGACTTGGTAGGAACAAAAGCAAAGATTAAAGGTGTGTAAGGCAATGTAAGGACTACTTTATTGAGGTGATTGGTGAAGAATGCTAAATTCAACGCTAGTCTCAAGGACAGATATGAATAAATTTATTCTCATACTACTAACTTCACTTTTATCCGTTTCAAAAGCCCACGCTTGCAGTGACAAAGCCTTGAGTCCTCAGCAAAACTATGCCAATTGTAAACACCATGCTGAGCAGGGAATGTCAGATGCGCAATACGACCTAGGTTTATTGTATCAGCTTGGGAGCGGGGTAAAACAGGACTACAAGCAAACATTCTATTGGTGGAGCAAGGCGGCTAAACAAGGTGATGCGCGTGCACAACTCCGTCTAGGGTATATGTATATTCAGGGTTATGGTGTCTCACAAGATTACGTGATGTCCCATATGTGGTTCAATCTTTCCAACTTAAACGGAGATAAAGAGGCAGCAAAGAACAGGGAAGTGGTGGCAGGCAGGATGATTCAATCCGACATAAGCAAAGCGCAAAATTTGGCTAGGGAATGGATGAGTAAATATTCAAAAAAATAACGCATTAAAATCAACGAAAGGGCTTAAAGTTGGGCATCGTCTAGACAGGTTTAAACTGAAAGTCATTGGGGGCCGAGTTATCGTCAGGGGGATTAGTCTGAAGCGACTTCTAATGCTTACTCTAGAGGAGACAACATCCATTCCGAGTATCTTGATTGAGTAATCGATATGATGAGTTCAGATGTGATTCTTTTAAAGAAGACTTTGGTTACTGTATCAGACCCAAAAATCTCCAGTTTGATATTGGGACGACTCTAAAGTGTGATTAGGTCGAGGCAATAGGATACTTTTCAGCCGTTTTGGGCTTTCTAGATCAACAGATTATTTTTGGGCTAAATTAAGATGGGGTGAATGATGGGGCTCGAACCCACGACAACCGGAATCACAATCCGGGACTCTACCAACTGAGCTACACTCACCACTATTAGATAAACCAAATCAATTGTTGGTAATCGATTAGCAAGTCGGTAATTCTACGGCCTTTATTTTTCTGGTCAAGGAAAAGTTGATATTAAGCCAATTCTAAGTCGATTTTCTTATCATCTAAATCAACACGAACTACTTTAACTCTGACCTTATCCGCAAGACGGTAGACGGTTTTGGTCCGTTCGCCCGTCAAACGATGGCCTGTGGCATCAAATTGATAATAGTCATTTTTCAATGCTGTAATATGGACAAGACCTTCGATATAGACATCATTGAGCTCAACAAATAGCCCAAAGCTAGTAACACCACTGATAATACCATCATAGCTTTCGCCAACGTGCTCTTGCATAAATTCACATTTTAACCAATCACTGACATCACGTGTTGCTTCGTCAGCACGTCGGCTGGCCATAGAACAGTGCTCTCCTAGTTGAATCATATTTTCATGTGAATAAGCCCATTTGTTTAATTTTCTATTGTTAATAAGATGGCATATTGCACGGTGAACTAACAAATCTGGGTAGCGTCGGATAGGTGAGGTGAAGTGTGCATAAGCCTCAAGTGACAAACCAAAGTGACCAACATTTTCAGGGTGGTACATTGCTTGTTTCATACTACGCAGCATAACCGTTTGGAGCAGATGCGCATCTTCACGCTGATGAGCAGCACTCAGTAAGGCAGCATAGTCTTTTGGTGATGGTTCATCGCCACCACCAAGGGATAAACCCAATTCTGATAAGAACTCACGTAAACCCGAGAGTTTTTCGGCCGAAGGTGTTTCATGGATCCGATATAAAGCAGGGAGTTCTTGACTCAACAGAAATTGTGCTGCCGACACATTGGCCGCGACCATAAACTCTTCGATTAAACGATGAGCATCATTACGTTCACGGGGGACGATAGCTTTAATCTTTCTATTGCCATCAAATAAGAATTGAGTTTCAGTTAATTCAAAATCAATCGCGCCACGTTTATGTCGGGCCGAAAGCATGACTTTGTATAAGCCATACATCGTTTCTAAACCGGGTAAAACGGCCTCGTACTGCATTCTCAATGGGGCATCGTGGTCGACAAGCATAGCCGCTACTTGAGTATAAGTAAGTCTTGCCTTTGAGTTCATCACACCTTGATGAAACTGATGCGATATTAATTGTCCATTTGCATCAACAGTCATTTCGCAGACCATGCATAGCCTGTCCACTTCAGGATTGAGTGAACACAAGCCATTTGATAAGGCTTCAGGCAACATTGGGATCACTTGGCTAGGAAAGTAAACCGACGTGCCGCGTTCTTGGGCTTCGTCATCAAGAGAGCTATTAGGACTGACATAGTAAGACACATCGGCGATAGCTACCCAAAGCCGCCAGCCACCCGCATCCAATGTTTCGGCATGAACGGCATCATCAAAGTCACGAGCATCTTCACCATCAATTGTTAATAGAGGTAAGTGACGTAAATCAAGACGACCATCAATGGCAGCTTGAGGAATTTGGTCGCCATAAGATTCAGCTTGTTTTATGGATTCCGGCGTCCAAGCATGGGGTAATTCAAAATCACGTAAGGCGATGTCTATTTCCATGCCAGGTGCCATATGGTCGCCCAACACTGTGACGACCTGACCTAGAGGAGAACGATGCTTATTGGGCTGGGCTGTGATCTCAATTTCAACGATTTGACCTTCTTTTGCAGACATCAGGTTTTCTGCTTGGATCAAAATATCTTGGCTAATACGTCGGTTATTCGGAATCAGATAATAAACACCAGCATCAGAGAAAAGACGACCAACAATGCGTTCATTAGCATGTTTGATAATCTCAACGATGGCACCTTCTTTGCGGCCACGTCGGTCGATTCCTGTGACACGAGCAACAGCTCGATCACCATGTAATGCGACTTGCATTTCACGTTGGCTTAAAAATAAGTCATCACCGCCTTCGTCAGGTATTAAAAATCCAAAACCATCCTGATGTCCGGTTATACGACCTGTGACTAAATTCATTTTTGACATGACGCCGTAAGCGCTTTTACGGTTGCGCAGTAATTGTCCATCTCTTTCCATCGCTCTTAAACGACGTCGTAAGGCTTCTGTTTGCTCTTCACCTGAAAGACCAAGAAGCTTACCAATACTTCGGCGAGTTAATGGGTGATTGTTTTGTATTAGAAGTTCAAGTATAAACTCCCTGCTTGGGATGGGATTATCGTATTTTTCTGCTTCACGTGTAGAAAAGGGGTCTTGCACTTTTTTTTCCGACATAGGGGTGGGATCTCATGGTATTGGGTGTTGTTGATAACAAAACAACCCAAAACTTGGTAAAAATTAATAATCGTTAAGTATTGGTCATTCTAACGTTTATTTTGCTTTCAAAGTTGATTTTCTAGTCTTAAGCCAGATTGACAAGTAAAACTCGGCACCAACAGAGTCCACGGAAGTCTGAGAAACTGTCGAATAATTCACTTTTTTGCTAATGATGTTTGCTCTTCATGCCGATAACAACATTAGATGGTTGACCCTAGATAGAGAACAAACTATAACTATGATTGTTGAAACATCAAATATTAATGCTTTAGGAATCATAAGATATTATGGCTAATTTAATAGACTCGGTTGATGAGAGAACCAAGCTAGCAGGTACCAATCATCTAGAGGTATTGTTGTTCAATTTAGGGACAAATGATAAAACAGGACGAAACGAAGTTTTTGGCATTAATGTGTTTAAAGTTCGAGAAGTACTAAACATCCCTGAAATCACCACTGCTCCAGAAATGCCAGAAGGAGTTGAAGGTTTCGTTAGTCTTCGTGGTGACATGGTACCGATCATCAACTTACAAACGTTTTGTAACTTAGAATCAGCCGATGAACCAAGAATTTTAATGATCACTGAATACAACAGCCATGTTCAAGGCTTTTTAGTAACGGCGGTTGATACGATTCAGCGCTTGAATTGGGAACAAGTCAAGGAGCCGCCACCTTTGTTATCAAAACGCCTGGGAGGATTAGTTACAGCGATATCAAAACTAGAAGATGAACGCTTAGTAATGATAATGGATGTTGAAAAAGTCCTAGCAGATGCTGGTGGTTTTTATGAAGACATGACACTAGAAAATATCCAAAAATTAAACACAGGTAAAGATTACAAGATCTTATTTGCAGATGACTCTGCTGTTGCCCGTAGACAAATCACCCAGACACTTGACCATATGGGAGTGAAATATATTCAAAATGTTAATGGCGCAAGTGCATGGGCTACATTAGATAAAATGGCAACACGTTGCGAGGAAGCAGGGACAAATATTCACGATGAGATTCAACTCGTCCTAACAGATGTTGAAATGCCTGAAATGGATGGATATGTATTAACTCAAAAAATAAAAGCAGATCCTAGAATGAAAGCACTACCAGTCATCATGCATTCGTCATTAACTGCAATAGCTAATCAAAATATGGGTAAAAATGTCGGTGCTGATGCTTATGTACCCAAATTCCAACCGCAAGAATTAGCTGCGACACTGGAGGAATTCTTTGTAAATGGTGTAGTCCAATAGCAATAATTAAGGCAAGCTGAATTCAAACATGCGATATTTTAACCCCATCGACCGCTTTATCATTGAAAGTGATAAAGCAATAAAAACGTTATTTGGCAAAACTGACTTTAGCAATAGAGCTGTTCCCGGCCAAGACTTAACAGAACCAACGTTGTCCAGGGCCCAGCAGAAAGAATCAATGCGTTTGATGCGTATTAATCATGCAGGTGAAGTGTCAGCACAGGCGATGTATCAAGGCCAGGCCTTAACAGCAAAGTTACCAGAAGTAAGAGCCTCAATGGAGCAAGCCGCACTGGAAGAAAGTGACCATCTTGCCTGGTGTGGACAGCGCGTCAACCAACTAGGTGGCTTCACAAGCGTGTTTAACCCATTATGGTATTTAGGATCACTAGCACTAGGGGCCGCGGCAGGAAAAGTTGGAGATAAGTGGAGTTTAGGGTTTGTTGCAGAAACTGAGACGCAAGTGGTCCAACACTTGGAGCAACATTTAGAGAGACTGACAACAGAAGATACTAAAAGCCGGGCAATCCTCGAACAAATGCGTGAAGATGAGGCACATCACAAAGTGATGGCAGTCGAAGCGGGCGGAGCAAATTTAGCTCAACCAATTAAGCAGGTGATGTCTCTGGTATCGAAAGTTATGATAGCGGCAAGCTATCGCCTGTAAACGTTTTAGTGTGTTTTTGTTAATGAAATCGAGACATGGAATAAACTGCTATTTTGTTCATCAACATTACAGCGCATAACCGTGCCCTCGGCAACAAATGGCGGTAGTTTTTGATTGCTAGAGTTCATGATCAGTTCAACTTCATCACCCAGTTTGACGGCATCTTCCGTGATAAGGTAGAGACCTGTAGCACTCAAGTTTTGACTGGTGCCATGATACGTCCCATCAGTTTTACCTTTAATATTAAAGGTAACTAAAGTATCAACATGCATTCTCACAAAGCTACGTTTTTCGCTATGTACATCATCAATCACGTCTGTGCACTCCATTAATTAAAACTCTAAATTACGTGCCCATCCTATGACAGTAAAAATGTCAAAACTTTGAGCCAGTTCTGACAATGGGTTAATTGAGTTAATTAGACTAAAAGAACCTAAAACTGAAGTTTTGTGATTGAATGCCGACTAACTTAATTAAGACATTATTCTGGAGAATAGCATGCGACTAAAATCGAACGCAATGGCAACTAGCCTAGTTTTATTGTTAGGAGTGGCATTGGGGGCCGAAGCGCTTACGTTACCAAGCATCTCCTTAGAGCCTATTTATTTTGAACCCTCCGTTGTTGAACGGAATCAACAAGTTGGGCAGTTAAGCTGTGTGGGGTTAGATAACACGATTCGCAACATGGAACCCCACCGCTACACTTACAAAGCTCCCTTTTATGAGGATAATTCCAACACAATAGGGGCCATGATGATAACAATGGACTTTATTCCGATAGTCCAAGGTTTGGCTGGTATAGCGTACCTAGGTTACTCCACAGCAGTGGAGGAAAAAGAACAGCGTAGAAGACTGTTAGTCGAGCAGCGCATTGCCCTATTACAGCAGTTAAAAGCAGAGAAACAGTGCTTTGAGTAGAAGGATTTAGCAGGGCCTACGGACCACAAAACTTGTTGTTTATGTAATATTTAAGGTACCATCAAGCTGAGATGATAATCTATCTCAGGAGGATTATAAGATGAGTACAACAATAGACACTAACGCAAAGTGGTTCGATACGAAGCAACAGAGAGAGCAAAATAAAACCAAAAAAGACTCTCGATTTAACCGGGGCACATTTTCTAAATCAACAATAACGCCATGGTATAAAGCGAATAGAGAATCAGGAAAAGCGACAGGAGCACCTTGGTACGAAGCCAATATGAGTAAACATCTAGATACCAAAAAAAAATGGTATGAGGCTAACCTAAAAGCAGCGACGTCATCGATTAAAGAAACGCGTAAAAAATGGTATGAGGCCAACCAACAGCAAGCCGCTGCAAATCCCACGCCTTGGTATGAAGCCAATATGCACACTGACCAGTATGCGGATATCAAACAAAAGTGGTACGAGGCTAACTTGATTGTAGCTCGAGCAAAACAAAAGAAGTGGTATGACGCTAATCAAGACAAGAGTAAAACAGTCAAACACTGGTATGAATTTAGCGATGAAAATACCAGCGAAACCAAGCAAAGATGGTATCAAGCTAACCTAGAAGTAGCTCGTAACAATAGAGCGAGTAAACCTTGGTACGAAGCAAATATTGCCGTTGACCCACATGCTGACATTAAGAAAAAATGGTATGAGTCCAATTTAGCATTAGCAAAAGAAAAGCAAATCAATAAAAAATGGTACGAAGCTAATAGCAAAGCAGCGCGAGCGAACCTTAATAAATGGTATGAAGCGGCTTCTCAACCTGCAGCTTACGTGGAAATACCTTGGTATGAAGCGAACATGCAGCAGCATGTCGATACCAAGAAAAAATGGTACGAAGCGAATCTGGAAGTGGCATTAGCAAATGTTAGAGCAACAAGACAAAAATGGTACAACGCCAATCAATCATCATCGAGTAACGATACTGTAATACCCTGGTATGAGGCAAATTCTACGGGTAACTCAGAGGCTGATGTTGAAAATAAATGGTATGAGGCAAATCTAGCTGCTGCCAGAACAGCACGAGATAATAAGCCTTGGTATGAGGCAAACATTGCCGTTGACCCACATGCAGATGTTAAGAAAAAATGGTATGAGGCCAACATCGCACTAGTCAGAGAGAAAAATATTGAAAAAAAGTGGTATCTAGCCAATACTAAAACAGCACGTGATAATCAAAAAAAATAATCAGACGTTTGAGTGAATAGCTTAAGCTAGATGTATTACTTAAAAGCTATCGTTGAAGTATTGCAACGGTAGCTTTTTTATTGCCTGATAATACATGTGGGCTCAATAAAAAAGAGATAACGAATAGCAAGTATAGAGCAATTAATCGGAGGGTTTAAACGTTTCCAGCGTCAATATTTCGGTGACCATAGGCGCTTATACCCTAGGATGAAAGAGGGGCAACCTGCGAAAACACTAATGATCGCGTGTTGTGATTCGCGCGTAGATCCCGCGATTTTGACAGATTGTGATCCTGGTGATTTGTTTATTGTACGTAATGTGGCGAACTTAGTACCGCCATGGGAAAGCGCGGGGCATTATCACGGCACCAGTGCTGCGCTAGAATTCGCTGTTAACCAATTAAAAGTAGAGAATATTATCGTCATGGGCCACACAAATTGTAGTGGTATTAAAGCGCTCTGGCATGATGATGATACCGCAGCATCACAATTTATTCACCCTTGGGTGTCTATTGCACAAGCGGCTAAGGACAAAGTGAAACTGAGTCACGCTGATCAGGAGACTTCCGAACAACTCACTGCCTGTGAACAAGCCGCTATTATGGTCTCACTTGAGAACCTGCTCAGTTTTTCTTGCATTGAAGAGCGGGTCAAACGAGGTGAGTTGAGTTTACATGGTTGGCATTTCGATGTGCGTATTGGTGAGCTGCTCAGTTATCAGCCACAGCAGGATCAGTTTGTTGCAGTAGATTAAAGCCTCAATCTGTGATGCCAATTGCATTTTTAAAGCGCTGAAATAACCCGAGCTCACTGGTTTCTTCCTGAACAATAACTTCATCTTTGTCTGAATTGGGAAGCATAATCGTCTTGGTATCAGCAGTCTCTTCTTCTCTACCAAGGCCAATAAAACGTTTCAATAAACCTGTTTTTGTTTCTTGTTTTAGGTTGGGCGCATCATTTTCAATTTTATCTGCACTGGTAGATCCGGTTATGCGTTCTATAAGACCTTTTGGCTGTGTAGGAGTTGGGATGGGTCGATTTTTAAATAAGTCCACTTTTTCTGATGGTTCTTCGATGACTTCTTCACTCTCTATCCCCATTTTCTCTTTAATTTCTTCGAACAAACCTGTTTTTTTATTAGATAGCGGTACAACAACATTACTGTCGGCTTTAGCTGTTTCAGACGTCTCTGCACGAGCAATAATGCGGGTATCACCATCTAAATAATTTAATGTCTCATTTTTGAAATAAACGGTAATACGACGTTGCTCACGTTTGCCATTGCCGGGGTGATAACTGTAGATGTAGTCCCAGCGGTCGGGGTGAAAAGTATCAATCACTAATGGTGTCCCCATCACATAAGCAACTTGATTTTTGCTCA
The DNA here is from genome assembly GCA_047635075.1 of Methylophagaceae bacterium. Lineage (GTDB taxonomy): Bacteria > Pseudomonadota > Gammaproteobacteria > Nitrosococcales > Methylophagaceae. The sequence continues at coordinate 9,903 of JBLIIN010000007.1, forward strand.
TACCGGATTTCAGCTGATTAATCATTTCTTGGGTAATATCGTTACCTTGTTGAATATCAATCCGATAAACACCAGGGATTTTATCTTTGGCGCAGCCTGTTATGAATAAAACAAGGAACGAAAAGGTGTATAAGAGGACAGTTTTCATTTATATTGGACATCTTAATTAATTACCAAACTTGGATGATACGCTAATCATCCAGTTTCGACGAGGCATCTATGTATGAGTATTGAAAGACAAGATTTACGAAAAGCCGGACTGAAGGTAACGTTACCTAGGCTAAAAGTCCTAGAAATGCTAGAAGACACGGAGCAACGCCACATGAGCGCCGAAGATGTCTATAAAGCGTTGTTAAAGACGGGTGAAGAGATTGGCTTAGCAACAGTGTATCGCGTACTGACTCAATTTGAAGGTGCTGGCTTGGTGTCACGACTGAGCATAGATGGTGGGCACGCAGTATTTGAACTTGAAGATGGCACACACCATGATCACTTACTCTGCGTGAGCTGTAACCAAATTGAAGAGTTTGTGGATGAAGTGATCGAACAACGTCAACTTGCAATTGCAGCAGAGAAAGGATTCGAAATGACCGAGCACAGCCTATACATCTATGGTATCTGCAAACGTTGTCAAGCCGAAAAGAAGCAGGGGAAAGTTAAATAATTAGTTGGGCTTCCCTAACATTTCTTCTGCATGTGTGCGGGTGGTGTTTGTAATTGTCACACCGCCCAACATTCGAGCAATCTCTTCGATGCGTTGCTGTTTTGTCAGCGTCACCAACTCAATAAATGTCGTGTTTTTGAGTTGTTTCTTAGCAACCTGTACTTGCTGATGGGCTTGAGCCGCAACTTGAGGCAAATGTGTAATACAGATAACCTGACGGTCTGACGCAAGTTGCCGCAAGTGTTGGCCTACAATTTCTGCAATACCACCGCCAATGCCGACATCGACTTCATCAAAGACCAGTGTAGGAACACCTCGTGTACCGGCGGTGACGACTTGAATAGCTAGGCTAATACGAGCCAATTCACCACCAGAAGCTACCTTGCCTAGTTCTCCTGCTGCTTGACCAGGGTTGGTACTGACTAATAGCTGAATTTGATCAGATCCGGTTTCATTGAAAACGCCTTCCGACATGGGCTTGATAACAAATTCTAAACTGCCGCCAGGAATAGCCAATTGTTGAATAGTTTGCGTGATTTTTGTTGCTAACTTTGGGGCTTCCTTATGGCGCTGAAGGCTTATTTTTTCACATAATTTAAGGCAAAGTGCTTTTTGAGTGGCCAATTGGGTCTCTAACGCGGCTTGTTGCTGACCACGATGAGTCAATTCGTCAAGCTGCTGGCACAAGGCGGTATAGTGCTCAGGCAATGTTTCGACTTCAACATTGTGCTTACGTGCTAGCTGGTGCAAAACTGACAATTCATTTTCGACTTGTTCGAGCATCTGAGGGTCAAGTTCAGTGTTATCGAGGTAATGCCGTAATTCACCCGCGGACTCATCAATCTGAACGACAGTCGAATTCAAAGCTTCAATAATATTGGCAAACTGAGGTTCGATATCAGAAAGCTCCGCTAACTCAGATAAAGTTCGTGTCACGATGCTATACGCCGATCCTTGTTCCTGATCAATGAGTTGGTACAGTCCAGACTGGGCGACAGTAATGAGTTGTGAGGCATGCGCTAATTTTTGCTGATTACTGATCAACGATTGAACGTGCTCTTCAGTCAAATCAAGGGGAGAGAGTTCATTCACTTGATACTGCAGTAAATCAAGCTTTGAAGCATATTGAGCCAATTGCCGCTCTTGCTCAGCAATTTCACGCTTAGTACTTTGCCAATGTTTATAAGCCTTTGATAGTTTAACTAATTGAGGTTTGGTACCTGCAACAGTATCGAGTAACAGGCGTTGTGTGTCGTTCCGTGTTAGCGACTGATGAGCGTGTTGCCCATGAATATCGATACTGTGCTCACTGATCACCCGTAGCTGTACCAGTGGGACAGAGCGGCCGTTAATATAGCCACGTGAAGCCCTATCTCGGGAAATAGTCCGACGCAGGCAACATTCACCTTCATCATCAAGTTCTTGTTCAATGAGCCATTGTTGTAAGTTGGCGTTAGCGCTAATATCAAACCGTGCTTCTATTTCTGCACGATCATGGCCATAACGAATCATATTAGAATCGGCTCTATCACCTAAAACAAGCCCTAATGCATCGACGAGTATAGATTTTCCAGCGCCAGTTTCACCGGTTAGTGATGTCATACCTTGATTAAAATCAATTTCAAGGTCATCAACGACGGCAAGGTGGCGGACACATAAATGGATTAGCATGTTAGTTTGCGGCCCCATTCCAATTTAGCACGTAAAATAGAATAGTGGTCATGATCTTCTAAGTGCAACAACGTAATCCTATTGGGGTTACGTACGATGCGAATAGTATCACCGGGTTCTATGATATAACCCGGTCGACCATCACAAGTTACCATGCCGCTACCGACCGTTTTTTCACGGAGTGTGATTTCAACGATACTATCAGCAGCAATGACTAAAGGCCTGTTACTTAGAGTGTGAGGGCAAACCGAGGCCAGCACTAAAGCATCCAGATCGACATCTAAAATGGGTCCCCCGGCCGACATTGCATAAGCGGTTGATCCGGTTGGCGTTGCAACTAAGACACCATCGGCACGTTGACTGTTTAGGAAGCGACCATTAATTGTAGTTTCAAATTCAATCATATGTAAACTTTGATGGGCATGAATAACGACATCGTTCATAGCCAGCCCAATAGGCTTATCAGAACTATTGATGGTCGCTTGCAGTAGAAAACGAGTATCCTTGCGATATTCCCCTGCCAGAATTTTTGAAAGCTGATATTCAAGTTTATCAAGGGTAACGTCAGCAAGAAATCCAAGCCGACCGACATTGATGCCAACTAAGGGTAAATCACTACCCGCTATGGCTCGTGAGGCTGATAGAAGAGTACCATCGCCCCCTATCGCGATAGTAAGGTCACAATGGTCGGGAAAATCAGAAATAGAAATAGCATCGAGTTCAGGTAAAAAACTGAGCGGCTCGTTAACAACAACAGCCAGAGATTGTTTGATTAAATACTGACTGACTTGAACAACGGCATTTTCAAGAACAGGGTCGTCTTTGCGAATATAGAGACCGACGCGTTTAAAGGGTTGATGCATAATTGTGTGAGCAGCCTAAGTTAGGATCGGACAACACGTCAGAGTTGTGCAATCGATAAAATTAACACGATTGCAATAATACTATCCCAATAGTTCTATCATCACAGCCATAAAATGCTAAAATGCTGCTATTTTTAATCAGTCTATACATTCAAGGAACCACCATGTCGATCGAGCGTACCATTTCTATCATTAAACCTGATGCAGTCGCAGCCAATACAATTGGCGACATTTACTCCCGTTTTGAAAAGGCAGGTTTGAAAGTTATAGCAGCACGTATGGTTCATTTAAGCCAAGAACAAGCAGAAGGTTTTTACGCAGAACACAGTGAGCGTCCATTTTTTGGTGCTTTAGTTAGCTTCATGACTTCTGGCCCCGCCATGGTGCAAGTTCTAGAAGGTGAAGGCGCAGTATTGAAAAACCGTGACTTGATGGGAGCAACAAACCCCGCTGATGCAGATGCGGGAACAATTCGTGCCGATCATGCCAAAAGTATTGATGAAAATGCTGTTCACGGTTCTGATTCAATCGAGAGTGCTGCACGTGAAATTGCCTACTTCTTTACTGAAGATCAACTTTGCCCACGTACACGATAAAACAGCTGAGTAATTATTAATGGCGCGCACAAACTTATTTGGTTTAGACCTTCCAGGCTTAGAAGCATTTTTCATCGAAATTGGTGAAAAGCCATTTCGTGCGCGTCAAGTTTTACAGTGGATACACCAATATCGTGTGACAGATTTTGATGAGATGACCAATCTCAGCAAAGGACTACGTCAAACATTGTCTGACAAAGCATCCTTGGCACTGCCTGAAGTGCTAGAGGAACTGATTTCAACTGATGGCACCAGAAAATGGATTATTCGTTTGTCCTGCGGTAATGCAATAGAGACGGTATATATTCCTGAAAATGAACGTGGAACACTTTGCGTATCATCTCAAGTCGGATGTGCATTAGCCTGCACTTTTTGTTCAACAGGGCAACAAGGTTTCAATCGGAATTTAGAGGCCAGCGAAATAATTGGTCAACTCTGGATAGCCAATGAATACCTAGGCAAAGACCCCAAAGGTAAACGTGTCGTGACCAATATTGTCATGATGGGTATGGGTGAGCCATTAGCGAATTACAAGAATGTAATTAGTGCGATGAATTTAATGCGTGATGATCTGGCCTACGGTATCTCATGGCGCCGAGTTACACTCAGCACGTCGGGCATGGTACCGATGATGGATAAACTACGCGAAGACTGTCATGTCAGTCTAGCCGTATCACTGCACGCCGCTAATGATGCATTGCGTGATGAAATTATCCCGTTGAATAAAAAATATCCAATTGCTGTTTTGTTAGAAGCATGCCATCGCTATGTTGCCGGCCATAAAAGTCGACACATCACGATAGAATACGTGCTTCTTGCGGGGATCAATGATTCCGAACAAGATGCTAAAGACCTGATGCGAATTTTGAAAGGTTTACCAACAAAAATCAATTTGATTCCTTTTAACCCCTTTCCCGGCACGAGCTACACATGTTCATCGGGCAATGTCATCAACCGCTTCAAACATCAACTGTTAGACGGTGGCTACATAGCAACGGTGCGCAAGACTCGTGGTGATGATATTGTGGCTGCTTGTGGCCAATTGGCCGGTGAGGTACTGGACAAAACACGTCGAACTCAGCGTCTTGTCCAGAAAGAACTTACTGCTGTCTGATGAAAAAAAATTCTTTAGCATTCATCCTACCCTTTCTGGTGTTATTGGGCTGCCAAGGCCCGACAAGCAGTGTCAACACTCGAACAGACTCTAAAGCAACGGTTTATACCAAGCAAGATAAAAAAGCGGCCAAGCTAAACATGCAATTGGGCGTGAACTACATGCAGCGTGGTGATTATGCAACGGCTTTGGGAAAGTTAGAAAAAGCATTAAAACAAGACCCAAACTTAGCGAGTGGCCACAACACGATTGCAATTTTATACCAACGATTGAGTGAATTTGACAAAGCTGAATATCATTTCCAACGAGCAGTTAGTCTTGAACCGACGTACTCTGAAGCCCACAATAATTATGGGGCTTATTTATGTGGGCAAGGACGTTATGAAGAGTCGGTTTCTCATTTTCTAGCAGCGGTTAAAAACCCGCTATACAGTAGTGCTGGCCAAGCTTATGAAAATGCCGGACTTTGTGCCAATCGTATACCGGACTTTTTGCTAGCAGAGCAATATTTGCGTAAAGCGTTACAGATAGACCCAAGGCTAGGAAAGTCACTGTTAGCAATGGCGCAGATGAGTTTTCAGCAAGGTGATTATTTAGTCTCTCGCGCCTACCTTAAAAGATACCGTAACGCGGCGCGCTGGACGCCACAAGCCCTACTACAAGCAATTAAAACGGAACAGAAAATTGGGGATAAAAATGCAGTCTCCAGCTATAGTTTGCTTCTACGAGGTCGATTCCCAGATTCAGAAGAGTCAAAACAGGTGCAGAGTGGCCAATTATAAAGCTACATTTAATGGTGTGCTTGGAGTGTGGTATCAATGAGTAATTCATATCAGAAAATAACGCGTCGAGTATCACGGCAAATAATGGTGGGTGATGTCCCAATAGGAGGCAATGCACCGATCGCAGTGCAAAGTATGACTAACACTGAAACATGCGATGTCGACGCGACAGTCGCACAAATAAATAGTCTGCAAAAAGCAGGTGCAGATTTAGTCAGGGTCTCGGTACCATCAATGGAAGCGGCGGAAGCTTTTGGGCTAATCAGACAGCGAGTCAATCTACCACTAATTTCGGATATTCATTTCGATTACAAAATTGCACTTCGAGTTGCCGAGTTAGGTGCGGATTGTTTGAGAATAAACCCAGGTAATATTGGACGTGAAGACCGGGTTAGAGCTGTAGTGGAGAGTGCCCGAGATCATGGGATTCCTATTCGTATTGGTGTTAACGCTGGTTCGCTTGAAAAAGAGTTACAAAAAAAATATGGTGAACCCACTCCAGAAGCACTGGTTGAATCTGCAATGCGCCATATCGACATCTTAGATCGGCTCAATTTCCCAGACTTTAAAGTCAGTTTAAAAGCATCAGATGTCTTTATGACAGTGCATGCATACCGTCAATTAGCAGGTCAAATAGAACAACCTTTACATCTCGGCATCACCGAGGCGGGCAGCTTACGATCTGGCGCAGTAAAATCTGCGATTGGAATAGGCATGTTATTGGCTGAAGGTATTGGGGACACGATAAGGGTTTCATTGGCCGCGGATCCAGTAGAAGAAATTAGAGTTGGTTTTGATATTTTAAAAAGTCTTAAAATACGCAGCAAGGGTATTAACCTGATTGCATGCCCATCCTGCTCACGACAACAATTCGATGTGATCTCAACTGTCAACGCACTAGAAGCGCGTTTAGAAGATATTACAGAACCTATGGATGTTGCAGTTATTGGCTGCGTCGTCAATGGCCCCGGTGAAGCCAAAGAAGCAATGATTGGTCTCACCGGCGGTACGCCAAATTTATTGTATATCGATGGGAAACCCAGCCATAAAGTTGACAATGAAGCATTGGTCGATGAGTTAGAGAAAGAGATTAGGCAGCGCATAGCACGCCAAAAAGCACAATCGGATTCAGGAAAAATTATCCCAATAAAGGACATCAGTTAAGTGGCAGAAAGTATCCGTTCAGTTCGGGGCATGAATGACATTCTTCCCGATGTAACACCATATTGGCAGTCTGTAGAAGCGACCTTGAATAAAGTTTTATCAAGTTACGGTTATCAAGAGATTCGTTTCCCAATTGTTGAGAAAACTGCATTGTTTAGTCGTTCTATTGGTGAAGTGACTGATATTGTTGAAAAAGAAATGTATAGCTTTGAAGATCGCAACGGTGATAGTTTGACATTGCGTCCAGAAGGAACAGCAGGGTGCGTAAGGGCGGCAATGCAAAATGGTTTAATTCATCAAACACAGCGCCTTTGGTATATGGGCCCTATGTTTCGGCATGAAAGGCCTCAAAAAGGTCGTTATCGTCAATTCCACCAAATTGGTGTTGAAGCCTATGGATTTAATGGGCCCGATATTGATGCTGAAATGATCTTAATGACAGCACGTCTCTGGAAGCAACTGCGTCTTACAGGTCTGACATTACAAATTAACTCTTTGGGTTCGACAGAAGCACGCTTGGTTTACCGTGATGTTTTAATCGCCTATTTTGAAGCACATCAAGACCAGTTAGATGAAGATAGCCAGCGCCGGTTACATACAAACCCCTTACGGATATTGGACAGTAAAAACCCTGAAATGCAGGTTCTGAATGAGGGAGCACCCAAATTATTAAGCCATCTCGATGCTGAATCAGCACAAGAGTTTGCAGCGCTGTGCGAGGCATTAGACGTTGCAGGTGTCAGCTATGAAGTAAATCCACGACTAGTGCGTGGGTTAGATTATTACGGTAAAACAGTATTCGAATGGGTCACAGATAAGTTGGGTTCACAAGGTACGGTTTGTGCTGGTGGACGCTATGATAGCTTAGTGAGTCAATTAGGTGGTAAGGGTGAAACAGCCATAGGCTTCGCGATTGGTTTAGACCGTTTAATCTCGTTATTAGAAGCCACAAATGCATTACCAGACATTAAAGGTGTGGATGCTTACATTGTGGCGGTAGGCGAAGCCGCAGCTACAATAGCACCGAACTTAGCTGAGCAGTTACGTGACCAAATACCCGGTTTCAAGTTGATTACACATTGTGGTGGTGGTAGTTTTAAAAGCCAATTTAAACAAGCTGACCGAAGTGGAGCACAATGGACTCTCATTTTAGGCGACGATGAAGTTAGCCAGCAAGTGATTGGCGTGAAGACCATGGCAACTGGTCAACAACAGACAGTTGCATGGGATGTATTAGCAAATTATTTACAACCTTAAGAATACAGAAGAAAACTATGACCCCTTTGAATACACCTGAGTGGCGATCACTAGAGCGTCATTATACTGATCTCAAACATGTCTCAATGCGCGATGAGTTCGCCCTTGATGCCAGTCGTTTTAAACATTTTTCATTAACGAGCGGCGATTTATTGCTCGACTACTCCAAAAATAGGATTACGAAAGAAACGGTTCAGAAGCTATTAGCCTTAGCCGAGTCGCTTGATTTGTCTGGCTGGATAGAACGTATGTATTCTGGTGAAGCAATCAATGTGTCCGAGGGCCGCGCTGTGTCACATATTGCCTTACGTAATCGTAGCAACACACCTATCATGGTCGATGGTAAAGACATCATGCCCGGGATCAATAGGGTACTGGCGCAAATGAGACAATTTTGTGATCAAGTCCATAGTGGCGAATGGTTGGGCCATACCGGGAATAAAATTACAGATGTCGTGAACATTGGCATTGGTGGCTCTGATCTTGGCCCCGCTATGATTTGTGATGCATTAGAACCCTATGGGGTTGAAGGTATGCACTGCCACTTCGTATCGAATATCGATGGGACAGATTTGAGCACCACACTGAAGAATCTTAATCCAGAAACAACATTGTTTGTCGTTGCATCTAAAACATTTACAACTCAAGAGACATTGACCAATGCCCAATCAGCACGAACTTGGTTTTTGCAGTCAGCACAACAAGACGATGTTGCTAAGCATTTCGTTGCCGTCTCTACCAATGCCGAAGCGGTGGCAGAATTTGGTATTGATACTGATAATATGTTTGAAATCTGGGATTGGGTCGGTGGGCGTTACTCGTTATGGAGTGCGATAGGTTTACCTATTGCTCTTTATGCGGGCATGGATAATTTTGAGCGTTTACTTGATGGCGGCCACGAAATGGACAACCATTTCAAAAGCGAACCGTTTGAGAATAATATGCCCGTTATTATGGGACTATTAGGTATTTGGTATATCAATTTCTTTGGTGCTCAAACTCATGCAATCGTACCATATGACCATTCTTTAGCCCGTTTTCCAAGCCATATGCAACAGTTAGATATGGAAAGTAACGGTAAAATAACCAATAGAGCAGGCAAGCGATTGAGTTATAAAACAGGTCCGGTTATCTGGGGTACTCCTGGGACCAATGGCCAACATGCCTATTTTCAATTGATTCATCAAGGAACGCAATTGATTCCGGTTGATTTTGTACTACCGGTAAACAGTCACTACCCAGAGTGGGATCATCAATCTATTTTGCTAGCAAATGGTTTGGCACAATCTGAAGCACTGATGAAAGGCAAGTCAGCGGAAGAGGTGCGTATTGAATTAGTTAACGAGGGTTTAGACGGGACTGAGTTAGAAGCATTATTGCCACATAAAGTCTTCCCGGGTAACCGTCCGAGCAACACGCTATTGTTTCCTCAACTAACACCAGAAATGTTGGGACAGTTAGTGGCTCTGTATGAACATAAGGTGTTTGTGCAAGGGGTAATCTGGAATATTAATTCCTTTGACCAATGGGGGGTTGAGTTAGGAAAGCAACTTGCTAAAGCAATCCTACCGGACTTAAAACTTAGCAATACTATCTCCATCCATGATAGCTCGACGACTAGCTTAATTAATTTGATCAGAGAGCTGACGGAGCGTTAACAAAAAACAATACGTTTGAGAAATAAGTGCTGATAGCAGCAATGCTGGTACATATCTACTATTAGCTCTTGTTTAATGACTCTCTTTCTTGAGTATTAACCCAGATAGCGGTGGTAAGTTGACTGACAAAGAATAAGGGCGATCGGACCAAGGGATAACATCCGCTTCAAGTAATGAGAAGTTATCCACATTACTGCCCCCATAAAACTGTGAGTCAGAACTCAGTACTATTTGATACTTAGCCAAATCAGGTACACCAATACGGTAGTTTTCTCGTGGTACCGGCGTGAAATTGAAAATAGCTATTACATAATGGGCGCCATCTTTACGAATATAACTCAAAATAGATTGCTCACGATCACTGCAATCTAGCCATTCAAATCCTTGAGGGTCAAACTCATGACGATAAAGCGCAGGTGTCTGGGTATACAAAGAGTTGAGATCCGATACCAGTGTTTTTACACCTTGATGAAGTGGGTATTGTAAAACATACCAATCTAATGCTTTTTCGCAATTCCATTCTGTTCCCTGTCCAAATTCAGAGCCCATAAATAATAGTTTCTTACCCGGATAAGTGAACATAAAAGTATAGAGTAGGCGTAAATTTGCAAAACGTTGCCATTCATCACCAGGCATTTTATTGAGCATAGAACCTTTGCCATGAACCATTTCATCATGAGAGAAGGGCAGAATAAAGTTTTCAGTAAAAGCGTATAACAACCCAAAAGTTAAGGAATCATGATGATGACGCCGATGAATCGCATCTTGCTGCATATATTGTAAAATATCGTGCATCCACCCCATATTCCACTTCATAGAAAAGCCTAGGCCACCCATATCCACGGGGCGAGAAACCATTGGGTATGAAGTTGATTCTTCTGCTGCTATTAAACAGCCCGGATGGGACTGGTTCAAGACCTTATTCAGCTCTTTCAAGAAGGCAATGACCTCGAGATTTTCGCGGCCACCATCTTTATTGGGAACCCACTCGCCTGCTTCGCGCGAGTAATCCAGATAAAGCATCGACGCTACTGCATCCACACGCAAACCGTCGATATGAAACTCTTCCAACCAATACATAGCGCTAGAGAGTAAGAAGTTGGTGACTTCACTACGGCCATAATTGAAAATTAGCGTACCCCAATCTTGGTGTTCTCCTTGTCTTGGGTCGGCATGTTCGTACAAGGCGCTTCCATCAAAGCGCGCTAAACCATGCGCATCTTTGGGAAAATGCCCTGGTACCCAATCCAAAATCACACCAATGTCGTGTTGGTGACATTGATCGATAAAATAGCGAAGTTCATCAGGAGAGCCAAAACGGCTAGTGGGAGCAAAATAACCTGTTGTTTGGTATCCCCAAGAGATATCTAATGGGTGTTCTGTAATTGGTAGTAATTCAATGTGGGTAAAACCCAGTGATTTTACATAGGGGACTAGATCTTCAGCCATTTCCCGGTAACTGAGAAACTCACCTTCAGCGTTACGTTTCCAGGAACCCAAATGAACCTCATAAACGGAGTGGGGTTGATGCAACCAGTCTGTTGCTGCGCGTTTTGCCATCCAAGGTTCGTCTTGCCAATCATGCTCAGTGCATGGTGCTATGATTGAAGCGGTACCCGGTCGAAGCTCAGATTGTTGCGCATACGGGTCCATTTTGGCATGCAGTGAGCCGTCATCACGGTTACGAATTTCAAACTTATAGAGCTTACCAGCAGTTAATCCGGGGATAAATAATTCCCAAACACCATTGCCGCCTCGCACTCGCATGGGGTGGCAACGACCATCCCACTGGTTAAATTCGCCTATTACACTGATACGTTCTGCGCTGGGTGCCCACGTCGCGAAAAGGACACCGTTAACGCCATCAATTTCATGGTGATGAGCACCAAAAAACCGGTAAGCATGCCAATGTTTTCCCTCTGAAAACAGGTGTAAATCAAAGTCTGATAACTGCGGTGGAAAAGCATAGGCATCATACTGTTGCGAGCTATTTCCACGACTATCAGTACGAGTGATTTGGTATGGGGTATCAAGTAACTTAGCCGAGCCTGACCACTGAAATAAATCAGTTCCCTCTATACGGGCCAGAGGATGCTGATTGTTTAATAAAGCGGTCTGTGTTTCGGGTAAGAACACCGTCAAAGTATCCAGTTCTCCGTCGCTATGAAGGCCCAACACAGAGAAAGGGTCATGGTGACGTGCCTCTATGATTTTAACTAAATCTTCAGATAATTTTTTTTCTAAAATCATACTTTTGAATTTCCAAATAAATTTCTTTGATGAATGTGAAATCCTGTGGCAGTCTTATAGGCAATCTCAATTATTCACCGCTTGGAGTTATCCCATGTCATCCAATGATAGCACGCGTTTTGTCAGTCGTCTTACCAGAGATACCTTGGCCCTGATCTTAGCAGGTGGCAGGGGGTCGAGGCTCAAACAGTTAACTGATTGGCGAACGAAACCAGCCGTTCCATTTGGCGGCAAGTTTAGAATTATTGACTTCCCATTATCAAACTGTGTGAACTCAGGTATCAGGCGTGTTGGGATACTGACACAGTACAAAGCACATTCCCTAATGCGCCATGTTCAGCAAGGTTGGGGCTTTATGCGAGGTGAGCTAGGGGAGTTTGTTGAATTGCTCCCAGCATCACAACGTTCAGAAGGAGGGGGCTGGTATGCGGGTACGGCTGATGCGGTTTACCAGAATGTTGATATTTTACGAAACCATGGGCCAGAATATGTCTTGATTCTAGCGGGTGATCACATCTATAAGATGGACTATGGCGACATGTTAGCGGCTCATGTTGAAACAGGAGCTGATATGACAATTGGCTGTTTAGAGGTCAACATTGAGGAAGCCAAGGCCTTTGGTGTCATGTCTGTAGATTCAGAAATGCGTGTTAATGCTTTTGATGAAAAACCGAATACTCCGAACTCTATCCCAAATAAAGAAGGTGTTGCCCTAGCATCGATGGGAATTTACATATTCAACTCTAAATTTCTCTACGAACAATTAATTAAGGACGCTGACGATCCTAAGTCTAGTCATGATTTCGGTCACGATATTATTCCTTCCTTGATTAAAAACTACAAAGTTGTCGCCTTTCCATACAAAGATGTCCAAGGTAATGATCCGGGCTACTGGCGTGATGTTGGGACTATTGATGCCTTTTGGTCGGCAAACCTCGAGCTAATAGGTATTACACCAGAGCTCAATTTGTATGACGACAACTGGCCTATTTGGACATACCAAGCACAAGAACCCCCGGCAAAATTTGTCTTTGATGACGATGATCGCCGTGGTACAGCAGTTGACTCGATGGTCTCAGGTGGCTGTTTAATATCGGGGGCGACTGTTCGCCATAGTGTCTTGTTTTCAAATGTGAACGTTCATAGCTATGCGGTTGTTGAAAACTCAGTCATCTTGCCTGATGTCAACATTGGTCGTCATTGCCGCCTAAATAATGTCGTCTTAGACAAAGGCTGTGATGTCCCACCAAATACCATAATTGGTGAAAATCTAGAAGAAGATGGCAAAAGATTCGAGGTTTCACCGAATGGAATTGTCCTTGTTACACCAGAAATGTTAGGTCAGAACTACCGCCATGTCAGATAAGTTAAAAGTTGTTTTATGCTGGCATATGCACCAGCCACAATACAGTGAGCCCTCGGGAGGCATGTATCAGATGCCTTGGACGTATCTCCATGCAATAAAAGATTATGTAGATATGGCATGGCATTTAGAAAGTATTCCAACGGCTAAAGCTGTGGTTAATTTTGCACCAACATTAATTGAACAGTTAGCAGACTATGACCAGCAGCTAAAGTCACGATTCAAAGGCACAGGCCGTTTAAAAGACCCGATGTTGATTGCCTTGGATTCTCCGATACAGCCGGTACATATTGAAGAGAGAAAAACACTGATAATGGCTTGTTTAAGGGCCAATGATGAAAAGTTAATTGCACCTTTTCCACATTTCGCTAAGTTAGCCAAAATGGCAAGAGAGTTTATTAAAGAAAGTGAGCGCCTAGATTACATCAATGATCAGTTCATGATTGATTTAGTCGTTTGGTATCACTTGGCATGGATCGGAGAATCTGTCAGAAGAACAGATGTTCGCATTCAAGCATTGATGAAAAAAGCCCATAAATTTAACTTTCACGACCGTAAACAATTGATGACGGTGATTGGTGAATTGCTAGCTAACTTGATTCCACGCTATCGCCGTTTGGCTGAATCAGGTCAAGTAGAACTATCAGTAACACCTTATGCCCATCCAATTGTGCCCTTGTTACTGGATGTAAATTCAACATTAGAAGCCATGCCTGATGCCGAGCTACCTAAGATTACTCATTATCCAGGCGGAGAAGAGCGAACACATTGGCATCTAGAAGAAGGATTACGGGTCTTTGAATCTTTTTTTGGTTTTAAGCCTAACGGCTGCTGGCCATCCGAAGGTGCTGTATCAACTCAGACATTGTCTCTAATTGGAGAGCATGGCTTTAGTTGGGCTGCATCCGGTGAAAATGTATTGCGTAATAGCTTTAATAAGT
>JBLIIN010000008.1:0-22863 GCA_047635075.1 Methylophagaceae bacterium
TTTTTCAAATTACTTAATTAAATAAACCTAGTCCTTTTTACTGTGGTTCTATTTCACCCATTCAATGTGATTAAAACTCCTGCTAAACCAAAAAATAGCGATACAGCTCCGTTCAGAGCTTGATAGTAATTTTTTTACCTTCTTCAGTTTACGATGACCATAAAAACCCAATCAAAGGAATAAATGTCACCATCCTAAGTTTTTTGGGCGTTATGTACTAAGCATTGAATAGAATGGAACTAGAAAGCAAGTTGTCCCTACAAAGAAAGCAGACCAAAAAGCGAACAATATGAACGATTGCTATTATTTTCCTTGCCATCTTAATTATTGCCCATGATAATTATCTGAACCAGAAAATAAAATCAATAGAGAATGCTGAACCCCATTTCGGAATCCGAGATAAATAGGCTCAGTCTGGGTGGGCCATATCACCTCCCAACCTACTCCGCCACGGCTACCCGAGTCACTTTCTGCAAGCCACGAGGTAATTTGTGTCCTCGCTTGCCCAGCTCTCCACTGTAGTGTGCTATGTCTGCCGGTTTTATGGTCAGATGTCGTTTACCCGCATGTAAGGTGAGACTTTCACCTTTTGGTACTACTGTCACCGAGTGCAGCCATTCGCTTTTGTTACTAAAGGCCGCTTGAGGAATGCCGATTAAACGTACTCCTTTACCTTTATTCAATGTGGCCACTTTATTAGCAGCAAAAACTAATAAACGTCCATCACCAGCCACCACCGCCAACTGCGCAGTCTCAATATTTTCAAGCCAGACAGGCATTAATATATCAGCGCCAGTGGGTAAGTTAAATAGGGCTTTACCCGCTTTATTCTTGGCTAGCAAGTTCTGTAATGTTGTTACAAAACCATAACCTGCAGTATTAGAAAGCAATAGTGGTTTACTCAACTCACCGGCGAGTAGAGCTACAAATCGAGCATCAGTTGGCATTTGTAACCGGCCACTTAGCGGTTCGCCTTGCCCACGTGCCGACGGTAAAGTATGCGCCGGTAAAGAATAACTCCGTCCGGTTGAATCTAAAAAAACAATTTGTTGATTGCTACGCGCCTTTACTGAAGTTGCATAGCGATCTCCTGTGCGAAAATTTAACGATTCAGGATCGACATCATGGCCTTTTGCTGCTCTCACCCAACCGCTCTCGGATAACACTATCGTCAGTGGCTCTGTCGGCAACAAGTCGGCAGCGTCTAGGGCTTTTGCCACATCACGTTGAACTATCACAGAACGACGATCATCGCCAAATTTGGCGGCATCAGCGATGAGTTCTTTGCGAATTAATGTTTTAAGCCGAGTGTCAGAACTGAGCAATAATTCTAACTGTTTGCGTTCTTTATCTAATTCATCCAACTCGCCTTGCAACTTCATCTCTTCAAGTTTGGCTAAATGGCGTAATTTTAATTCTAAAATCGCTTCAGCCTGACGATCAGTAATATCGAACCGCGCCATCAAAACAGATTTAGGCTCATCTTCTGTTCTGATGATTGCAATAACTTCATCGATATTAAGATAAGCGACTAACAAGCCTTCTAGCACATGCATACGATCAATAATTTTATCGAGTCGATATTGCAAACGACGACGAACCGTTGCCGTCCGATACGTCAACCATTCTAGTAATAAGCCTCGAAGATTTTTGACTTGTGGCCGGCCATCTAGCCCGATCATATTCATATTAACGCGGTGACTACGTTCCAAATCTGTTGTCGCAAAAAGATGTGACATCAAACCATCAATATCAATCCTATTTGAGCGCGGCACCACGACTAAACGAACAGGATGTTCGTGGTCAGATTCATCTCGCAAGTCGACCACCATCGGTAGTTTCTTATTGTTCATTTGCGTTGCAATCTGCTCGACTACTTTGGCTCCAGAAACTTGGTAAGGTAAAGCATTAATGATGAGCTCACCCTCTTCTACAGTATACTGACCCCGTTGGCGCACTGAACCATAGCCCGTTGCATAGATTTTGTGCAAATCGGCTTGGCTAGAGATAATGTCGCCACCCGTTGGGAAATCTGGGGCTTTGACTATCTCTACTAATTCTTCTAATTTGGTGGAGGGTTTCTTCAGTAATAACAAACACGCTTCAACCACTTCACGTAAATTGTGTGGTGGAATATCCGTCGCCATCCCGACGGCGATACCTGTACCGCCATTCAATAACACATTGGGTAAACGAGCAGGCAATAACTGAGGCTCATTCATCGTATTATCGAAATTAGGCACCCATTCGACTGTGCCTTGGCCTAGCTCACTTAATAAGGTTTGAGCATAAGGCGCTAATCGTGATTCGGTATAACGCATTGCAGCAAAAGATTTGGGATCATCCATCGAGCCCCAGTTTCCTTGACCATCTATCAAAGGATAACGATATGAGAATGGTTGAGCCATTAGTACCATAGCTTCATAACAAGCTGAATCACCATGTGGGTGATATTTACCTAAGACATCACCAACAGTACGCGCTGATTTTTTATGTTTAGACAATGCACTCAAACCTAGTTCAGACATCGCATAAACAATACGTCTTTGCACCGGCTTCAGGCCATCACCAACATGGGGTAAAGCCCGATCTAAAATAACGTACATGGAATAATCCAGATACGCTTTTTCAGTAAAGTCACGTACAGGTAATTGTTCTAAATCATCAACTAATGAACTCATTGCTCAATCATCTCTTCTCGAATCATACTATCGCCAAATCGCCTTGCTCTTCTAGCCAAGCTTTGCGATCAGATGCCCTTTTTTTAGCCAATAACTTATCCATCATCATCATCGTGTCATCTTCGGCTTGAATGGTTAAGCGAATTAGTCTGCGCGTATTGGGCGCCATTGTTGTTTCCCGTAATTGCAGCGGATTCATTTCACCCAAGCCTTTGAAACGTTGCGTGCTCACTTTACCTTTGATTTTGTCTCGCTCAATACGTTCCAAAATAATCTCACGCTCCTCATCATCTAAAGCGTAAAAAACCTGCTTTCCAACATCGACACGATATAACGGGGGCATTGCCACACAAATATGTCCTGCTTCAACCAAAGGTCTAAAATGTCGTACAAATAAAGCACATAACAGCGTAGCAATATGCGCACCATCAGAATCGGCATCCGCTAAAATACACACCTTGCCGTAGCGTAAACCAGATAAGTCATCTGACCCAGGATCAACCCCAATCGCTACCGCAATGTCGTGCACTTCTTGCGATGCCAATACTTGGCTTGATTCAACTTCCCAAGTATTTAAAATTTTACCGCGTAACGGCATGATAGCCTGAAACTCGCGGTCTCGGCCTTGCTTAGCACTACCACCTGCAGAGTCCCCTTCCACTAAGAACACTTCAGTCCGTGTCACATCTTGGGAGCTACAATCAGATAGTTTCCCTGGTAAAGCGGGGCCTGACTGAACCCGTTTACGGACAACCTTTTTTGCTTGTTTTAGTCGCGATTGGGCATTACTAATTGCTAGCTCTGCAATCTTTTCACCCTCATCAACGTGGTGATTGAGCCACAAACTGAAAGCATCTTTAACCGCGTTCGATACAAAACCAGCACATTGCCGTGATGACAATCGCTCTTTGGTTTGTCCTGAAAACTGAGGATCTTGTAATTTAACCGATAAAACGTAACAACAACGCTCCCAGATGTCTTCTGGTGATAACTTAACACCCCGAGGCAGTAGGCTACGAAACTCACAAAACTCTCTCAACGCATCTAATAAACCAGAACGTAAACCATTTACATGGGTTCCGCCTTGTGCTGTAGGAATCAAATTAACATAACTCTCAGCCAACTCATCACCCGGTTCAATCTGCCACATCAATGCCCAATCAACCACGTGATTATCATCCTTGATATGGCCATGGAATGCTGTTACAGGCACACAGAACTGATCCGTCATCATTGAGGCGATATAACTGGTTAATCCTGCGTCATAGCTCCACTTATCTTCAACTTTCTCTTTACCTGATAAATCTGTAAACGTGACGATCAATCCCGGACACAGCACCGCTTTGGCTCTTAGGACATGACGCAACCGAGAAACTAAAAACTTCGGAGAATCAAAATAGGAGCCCTGAGGCCAGAAACGTACACGTGTGCCAGTATTACGCTTTCCTACAGTTCCGATTTCATGTAGTTCTTCTACACGCACACCATCTTCAAAGGCAATAGCATACTCAACAGCATGACGTCTGATAAAGACTTCTAAACGAGATGACAGAGCGTTAACTACTGATACACCTACGCCATGTAACCCGCCGGAGAATTGATAGTTCTTATTCGAAAATTTACCACCTGCGTGCAAACGCGTTAAAATTACCTCAACACCGGGCACACCTTCTTCTGGATGAATATCTACTGGCATTCCACGGCCGTCATCAATAACTTCTAATGAGCCATCTGGATGTAAGGTGACATTGATCTGACTTGCATGACCCGCCACCGCCTCATCGACACTATTATCAATGACTTCTTGTGCTAAATGATTTGGACGGGTTGTATCGGTGTACATCCCGGGTCGTTTTTGTACTGGCTCTAGTCCAGTTAAAACTTCAATAGCTGAAGCATCATATACGTTAGTCATAATTCTGCTTTATTCGTTTGCGTGTCAAGAGAGTAGCAGGATAAAAGCCATCAAGACAATAGCCCCTTCCGAATAAGGTATTAACAATCGGTCACTTCGATAGGATATCGCCTATCTGATCGAATTATGATTTGATGATGTTAATGCTTAAATTTAGGCAACAGATTGATCTGCGCTCATCTGCTTAGGAATCATTTTAATATCCACACTTATTGTCATCGCATCTATGGGCAGGCGAGGAAGCTATTTCAAAGCAATTGTTTCGGTACGGCCTTTTTGTGTCACTGTGATTTTATCTTCCTTGGCTAACCATCCGATGGCTCTATGTATATTTTTTAAATCAATCTCACTGTCTTTGACCACTTTTGCCACCGTGCTCGGACCATGTATCTCAAGATGTTGCCACAACTGTCCCGCAATTAAACCGATAGACTTAGACATTTCAACTTCCTCAAAACAATAGTGCATCCCCTTAATTAATAGGCAAAATTGATGCCAAATGAGAGCAGATCGTCGTAGGATAAAGCACTGCGATGAAGTAGAGAAAAAATAAAAACAAAGATCAAAAAATTAGTGCACTTCAGATTAGACTTGCACCAAAAGATATCTATGTCATGACAGCAATTGCCAAGCTGCTGCAATAGAGGCTAGAGCCGCCATAATCACGGCACGTGGCGCCGCAATATTTAAACGCATAAAACCTGATCCCGCATCTTCACCAAACAGAGTCCCAGGGCTCAAAGCCACTTTCGCTTGTTCTATCAAAAACTGATGTAATGCAGCATCATCCATAGCCAGACCACGACAATCCAACCACAACAGATAGGTGCCTTCTGATTTAAGCAATTTAATCTCAGGCAGTTCTGCCACCAGATAAGCTTCAACAGCAATCCGGCTGTCAGCCAAATATGGCATCAAATCATCAAGCCAACCTTCACCATAACTATAAGCTGCTTCAAACCCACAAATGCTAAAGGGATTCATATTACTAGCGTGCCACTGATTAAAAACAGTTTCAATCGCTTGTCGCTGTTTCGAGTTATTAACGACCAAAGCTGACAAACCCAATCCTGGAATATTGAATGTTTTACTTGGTGATAATGCCGTAATGACAGTCTCGTTCTCTGCTAATAATGCCAGTGGAAAATGTGTTTGATTTGGAAAGACAAGGTCCGCATGAATATCATCCGAAATTATTGTTAATCCATATTGGCGTGCGACAGACAATAACGCTTCTAATTCAGTCCGCTTCCAGACACGCCCAACAGGGTTGTGAGGCGAACATAAAAGCAATAACTTAGCACCTGCTTGTGCACAGATAGCTAAATGTTCTAAGTCCATCCGATAACGGCCATCTTCAACGACTAATGGATTTTCAATTAATGTCCGTCCAGTATCCTTCACCGCCGAAAAAAAAGGATGGTAGACCGGCGGTTGAATAATCACTGAGTCACCAATATCGGTCAAGGCCGTAATCGTCGCGTATAGCGAAGGCACCACACCAGGACACATTATAATGCTCTCCCGATCAATCTCCCATTCATGCCGCGACATAAACCAATTCTGCATCGCTAAGTAAAGACTTTCAGGATAGTCGGTATAGCCATAGATGGTGTGCGAAGCACGCTTGACTAAAGCTTGTGTCACCGCTTCTGGCGCAGAAAAGTCCATGTCAGCAACCCACAATGGCACCACATCATTGGTACCAAAGTAAGTTGTTCTCGCTTCGTACTTTAGACTTGCCGTGCCCGCGCGACTAACGGGAGTATCAAAATTTGTAGTCAACCGCGATAACGCCACAATGTGGCTTCTGCTAGGGTATGTTGATATTTACGGCTTGTCTCGCGAATCACAAACGGCACCGCTATAGGGCCTTGTACTAAATCAAAGTGCCGTCCCAACATCGCTTTCAATCCATCTAGTGTCGTGACATTTTCACCATCCACTTTACGACCACCGACCCAGTTCTCTTTAGCAGTATGTTCTTCAAGCCACGTGTAGGGTGAAGTGATCATTAAAATACCCCCCTCATTCATCCGGTCCTGAATCGTTTCTAGAAACAAGGACGGTTGATACAACCGATCGATCAAGTTCGCTGCTAGTACTAAATCATAGCCTTCATAGTGTGGTTTTAAATTACAGGCATCACCCTGCATAAACTCGATTTTCTCTGCCGACGCATGATCAGCGAAATCCGTTAAACGGCGCTCTTTGTGATGTGCTAGCTCACCTTCATCAGCGATGCTGTAACGAATGACACCTTGACGTTGTAATTGCACACCTAGATTAATTAATCGTGCTGAGAAATCAATCCCAGTCACATGATCAAACTGCTTCGCTAATTCGAAGCTAGAGCGACCGACAGCACAGCCAATATCTAACGCTCGCTGCATAGGTTGATCGCCCATTGCCGCGAGTGCAATATCTGCCAATGCTTTTGGGAAATTAGGCACATCAAAATAACTGTCACCAAAGTGAAATTCAGCATATTCTGATAATAACTTGTCTGTCTCGTAATTTGAACCCACTTGCTCTTCTAACTCCTCTGCAATCACATAGCGGAAGCCCGCATGCTGAAAAAAATGTTTTCTAAAGGCATACCGTGCACTGCGGCGACTTTCGTTACCACAGGAAATCCACGATCCCCCTTTAAAAATATTATGACGGCCATCAAATGTTGGCATCGTGAAATCATCATAAAAAGGATGTACTTTGAAATTATCGAAAGGATAAATAGCCGTTTCTGTCCACTGCCAAACATTCCCCACAACATCATATAGTTCACCATGAGGGTACCGGTTCACAGGACAACAAGAAGCTCCATGGTCTAAATGTAAATTAGCTTGACTAATTTTACCTTGTTCTAACTCGTCTACACCTGAATGGTCGTAGATCCGATACCACTCATCTTCCGAAGGTAAGCGAACTTGTTCACCTGTCTCTTTCGCCAACCAATTACAAAATGCTTTTGCCTCGTGATAATTAACCTCTGCAGGCCAGTCCCACCTCATATCAACGACTTCAGTCATCAAACGTAATTTAAAGCCCGCATCCGACTCAACCCAAAAGCTCGGATATGTTACCTTGGCGTATTTCAGCCATTCAAGGCCCTCTTCAGGCCAGAAGCTATCATTTAGGTAACCGTCAGCTCGAACAAATTCAAGAAATGCTTGATTTGTTACCAAATAGCGACTTGCTCTAAACGCATTTATACTGCTTTGATGTTCACCATATTCATTATCCCAACCGTAGTGAGGATCATCATGATTTTTGCCAACAACAACTTCACCAGCGGGAATGTCCACTGTCTCATTGATTGGTGCTTCACCCGTATCTTGGCAAGCCAGCCAGCTAGGATGGGGCTGCACCCACTCGATATTTTGTTGACGAATTAACACCGACGATGTCTCGAGGTGAATATGCTCGTGCTCGATTCCCATGATGATGGTCCACCAAGGGCTTTCCCATCTGATCGGCAAAGAGAGGGGTGTCGTTTGAATTAGATGGTTAATTAAAGCGTTGACTTGGGAACGATAAGATTTCACTTCATCGACTGTCGGCCAATCATAGTGCGCCTCATCCAAATCATCCCAGCTCATCTCATCAACGCCAATCGCAAACATTGACTCAAATTGGGGGTTAACGCGCTGATCGATGAGACCGGCCAGTACCAGTTTATTTACAAAAAAAGTGGCCGTATGACCAAAGTAAAACATTAATGGATGACGTAGTGGTATCGCCTTATGATAGTAAGCGCGATCATCGTTGATGGTGTCGAACAAAGTATCGTATCGTTGCCACGTCGCATTAAAGTAAGCCCCAATTTCTTGGCGCTTTGCCTCAGCATCGTTGCCTGACAACAATGGCGTTCTGAGATATTGTGTGTTTGTGTAAAGCATCTCATCATTATCATTGGACAATGATGTTGTTGAAGACTGCGTTGATGACATTAAACTATCCTTATCAAGTTTCCATAAATCAACAACACAACATTACGTCATTTTTACAAAAACTGAAAATTGAATAAAATTAGAGCCCTAGCGAGCCGATTGGTTTCAGCAATATGGAATTAATAAAGCTAGAATTTGTATAAGCCATCATAAGGAATCGTTTACAAAGGCACAATCAGTAGTATCCACACTAATACAATACAATAAACAAGGTTATTAATTAATGATTAGCTAAGCATCTCTTCCTCTTGTTCAGCCTCTGCATCAACAACTTGATCAATATAATCCAGCCAGTAACGCGCTTGTCGCCCCTCATTCTTATACCTAGCAGCCTGGCTCAACCAACTTTGTGCTTGACCAAAATCGCCTAGATAAAATTGCGACAAACCAGCCATTAACGCGGCACTACCTCGCTTCCCACCTTTTAGATATTTCAAGCTCACTTTAAAAGCATTGCTCGCTTCACCCCATTGTTCAAGATCAAACAAGACTCGGCCTAATTTCAGACTGGCTTTTCCACTTTGGTCAGAGAGTGCCAACTGCTCTAGAACCAGTACCGCTTTGCCTCGCTCTCGTGCTGCTAACCAGCTATCGGCTAGCCTGTTTAAGTTTTTAGT
The DNA here is from genome assembly GCA_047635075.1 of Methylophagaceae bacterium. Lineage (GTDB taxonomy): Bacteria > Pseudomonadota > Gammaproteobacteria > Nitrosococcales > Methylophagaceae. Next base: position 9,164 of record JBLIIN010000008.1, read on the forward strand.
ATTTTTAGTCACTCTTCCTTGCTTTAATCCTTTTTGTAAAAGCATCGCGGACTTATAGGGTATGTGTAAATAACGGTACATATCTGACAATCGCTCAACAACTCGACCATCACCCAATTCTAAATAGCTCGCCAAAACATCGACTGCTAAAGCAGAGGTTTGCTTGTTTTGCTGAGCATATAAAGCTGAGAGGTGTGCCCAATAATTATCGTTATTTTGAAAACGAACAATTAATTTTTCTAATACACTGATTCCGTCAGAGTACTCCTTTAACTCCAAATGGCCTGCGAGTAATAGCTGATACCAGTTTTCAGGTGGTTTTTCCCTATTGGTCACCGCTTGTGTCATATGGTTAACCGATTGGCGAAACTGACCTGTTTGATAGTAGGCACTGGCAATCAAAACATGGGCATTATTCGGGGGCTTTGGTTCCGCCTCAAACCACAGTTCTAGCACCTGAATACCCGCGTCAAACTTATCTTCAGCCAAGAGCAACTGGCCTAGGTTATAACGCAGGCCATGACTCACCGTCTCCTGTAATACCTCACTATCCAAAGCTTGTTGAAAATGCTCACGTGCATTCTTGTACTGTGACTTGGCAGAATAAACATAGCCTAAAGTCTGTTGTACGACGGCACGATCATAAGAGCCTGCCTTCGTTTTGCTCAAAATAACTAATAACTGACTTTGTGCTTCTAGATACTGCTCCGCAGTCATTAACTCCTGAGCAGCACTAACAGCTTTATATGTTTTCTCAGTCAATAGGTATTGTTTCTCTTTTGCAAGTGAAACAGAGCCTAGATTCATCAGCAACAACAGTAAAAATAATTTGTAAACAGTCTGCATCATTTAGACAACCTAAAAGTAATTTCCTGAGCAGCGGTTTGCTCTACTGCTTTTCCACCGACAATATTAGGGTTGAATTTCCATTTCTTAACCGCCTTTATCGCAGCCTTATCAAATACGCCAGCTGGGTTAGCACTTAATACATGAGGATTAACAACACGGCCGTCTTTGGTAATTGTAAATGCCACTTTAACAATACCTTCTATCCCTCGACGGGCTGCTGCCCGAGGGTAAAGAGGTGGTATTCTGACCAAGGGGGCAACCTGTGCATAATCCGCTACAGCAGCTGGAAAAACCGGTGCAGATGGTGCTGCCGAAAACTCACCCAAGTATGGGCCACCAGCAATGTTCAACGGAACTTTAATATTAGGCACATTCAACTTGGGCGTGGGCGATTTTACCTGTTGCGTCGGGGGCACTATTTTAGGCGGAGGAGGCATTTTTTCAGGTGGCTTTGGTTTCTCAGGTAACTTCCGTTCTTTCGTTTCTGTCAACGTGTCTTTTTTGACTCGGACAAAATCAAGAAGCGAATTAGTTTGATTATCATTACGCTCAACACGATCTGAAGACGTCATCAAGTGCATCAGAGTGAATAACCCCAAATTAACTAAAAGAGCAAAAAATAATCCCGCGGCTAAACGCATGACAAACTCAGACTCTAATTCCGCTCAGCAGCAATAGAAACATTGGCCACACCCGCTAATCTAGCTTGATCCATCACTTCGATCAAAACACCTGTTTTAGCATCTTTATCTGCTTGAATGATTACCGAACCTTCTGGGTTTTCAGCATGCAACCGTTCAACGTTGGCACGAACCGCCCTACGATCAATCACACGCCCATCCATATGAATCTCTCCACTAGCAGTGATCGCCACCATAATATTCGCCAACTCTTTTTTAACGGCTGTTTTAGCTGAGGGTCGACTTACATCAACCCCCGTTTCTTTAACAAAAGACGTCGTCACAATAAAAAATATCAACAAAATAAAGACCATATCGATCAAAGGCGTCATATTAATTTCTACTACGTTGCCACTTTGGCGCCGTGAATGTCTATTTCTCATAATCATTACCTTGTTTCATATCATTCATCTCGTTTTAGCTGGTCTGAAACATGGGCATCGATCCGTGTCACTCGCTGCTCTAATTCAGTACTGAAATACAATCCTGATAGGGCTGTTAATAAACCAGCCATTGTTGTAATCAGTGCCACAGAAATACCGCCAGCCATGCCTCTCGCATTACCTGTTCCAAACACGCTCAAAACGTCAAAAGTTTGAATCATGCCATCCACTGTACCTAACAATCCCAGCATAGGTAATGCCGCTGTTAATGTCTTAATAAATATTAGATGTTGCTTCGATGACGCTCGCAATTTCTCAACCATACCTGTCCGAATTTGTAATGCAGACCAACTTCTTCTGTCAGGACGCTGTTGCCATTCCACCAAAATTGCCTTGAGTGACTGAGGATGTGTACGATAGAAATATAAATAACGTTCAGCAATCAAAGTCCACATTAAGATAGAAGCCAACAGAATCACCCAGAGAACAACACCGCCGCTCTCCATCAAAACTTGAATATTAAAGAGGTTATTGTTTAATGCTATCATCATTTTTTTCAGCATTATGTGCAATCAACGCTGCACTTTCTTCATCAAAAATCTGGACTAAACCATTACTTTTACTTGATAGCAAGCTATGAATCAGCAATAGTGGAATCGCTACTGCTAAACCTAATTCCGTTGTAACTAGCGCCTGAGAAATACCACCCGACATCAATTTTGGATCTCCAGTACCAAATAAAGTAATCGATTGAAAAGTCTCAATCATCCCTGAAACCGTCCCCAATAGACCTAACATTGGAGCAATGGCGGCTAAAATAGCTAATGTAATCAATCCACGTTCAACTCTAGGTACCTCTCGTAATACTGCTTCATCTAATTTTAAAGTCAGCGTGTCGATATCATTGGATAAGCCCGGCCGGCAAGCCGATAAAATACGGCCTAATGGGTTTTTATTATCAGGCGTTGATTGTTTTTGTTGCTTTGCCACTTGTTGGCCTGTCATCGTCAATGAGACAAAGCGTTGTATCGCAATCAATAAACCAACAGCGCCCAAAACCAATATTAAATACCCGATCCACCCCCCTTGTTGAATACGTTCTTTTAAATCTGGTGCTTGAACAAGTAAGGCCATAATCGCCCCACGCGTTGGATCGATTACAACAGGCTCGAACTCACCAGCATCCGCCGATTCAAAGTCTGCAGCAACTTGTTGTAAGCGATCAACAGGTTGGCGGCCTAGCGCCACCAGATTACCTGTTTCTGGTAAGTATCGTAAAAACTGTCCCTCGCTAAAAGCTGAAAAGGGACCAATACGCGTGACTAGTTTCTCTTCCATCATGCCCTGTGCAGAGATAATAGGTTGCGTAAATTGTTTGACCTTGCCTGACTCGGTCATTTCTTGTTGCAAGGATAACCAAACTTGGCGAATTTCTGCAATGGAGGGTTGCTGCTTACGCTCTGCAATCCCACCTAAAAACTGGCCACGGTCCGGTAACTCTGCCGAGATCATCGAGCTCTCTAAAACACTACGACTTTCATTAGCCACTTGCCTTACTGTGCCAAACAACTCTCCTAAAGAACCCGATTTAAGCACTAAAACAGCATTCTGCTCTGCCAATAATTGTTCTTGTACTTGAAAAGTATTATTTAGCTCAACTGTTTTCGCTTCTTGCTCAGCTAATCTTGATTTTGCTTGGGCTAGTAGCACCGCTTGTTGTTCACTTTGAGCGATGAATGTCATTTCTCGTTGTTTATTTTGCGCCTGCTCCATCACACGATCATGTTTCACTCTTTCGAAAAGTGCATCCAAATCTTTAGGTTTTTCATCAAGATGATTAGCTAAAACAACATTACTAACAACACTCAGCAAGAACATCAAATAACTTAATCTCATTGTGCTTTACCTCTCGCCTTGACAGGTAAAACTAATAAATCCGGTGGTAATTGCTTCTTCGCTACTTTTAAACCTTTTTTGATTCCTTGACGGTATTGGTCGTCTAACTGTTGCCAGCCAGCATCCCAAACACCAGCTTCTTGTCCATCCAAAGATAGGTAATACAAGCTCACTCGACCAATGCGTAAAAAATCGACCGTCCTTTTTTCATCATTTAAAACCAATTCACCTTGATAAGCTTCAATCGTTCGACCATATTCCGTTTCGACTTGGTATGCCTCTAAAATACGGCGGTACTTTTCAGCTAAACTAACATCAGCTCGTTCCATTAAAGATTGTAATGCCTCAATACGAAACTGACGTTCCTCTGGTAAAAAAGGAATATCCAAAGTAACGAATTCAGCAACGACATCTATCATTTTCAACATCAAGGGTACGATTTCACGTTGCGTTGTTTCAATATTGACCAACTGATCATTAATCGATGTCATTTCCTTTTGTTGGGATGACACTAACCTATCTAACTGCTCGTTATAGATTCGCAAACTATCCATTTGTCTGAGCATATTGCGATACTCTGCCAACATCTGATCAGTCTGATCAGAAAGTCCATCAATTTTCTGTTGTGATTTCTTAGCCGATAACACAGATTTCACTTGCATATCGATGGCACCATTCAATGTGTCCACATCAGCCGCATTCACTATCGTTGTCAACAAGAGTAACAAGGCCAAGCCGCCTACACGGCAAAAGCATAAAGTTCGCATGAAGTGTTCTTTCCCATATGTTTCGGTGGATAACTATCGAGCATAGTGTGTGTATGCGTGATGGCGTTAATGATAATCATTTATAATAACACCGACTCGCCCAACAATGCAGCGCAATTTTCAGACTGGCGGTAGCAACCTAATCAAGCACATACAAGTCCATGCTATCGAGTCGTTATCAGCCGGATAGTAGGAGTGCCATGAGGTAGATAGCGAACTTCAAACACGCAGATAAAGACTAAGACAGGACAATAAGATAAAATCCTTCTAACAATATCAAACACCCGCTCAATTTAAGGACCGATAATGCAAACAAATCACGACCTCTTTACTAAAGCTCAACAGCATATTCCAGGTGGTGTTAACTCCCCTGTTCGGGCATTTAATGGTGTCGGTGGCGATCCCATTTTCTTTCGTGAAGGCAAAGGTGCCTGGATAACCGATGTCGAAGGCAAGCGTTACATAGACTACATCGGTTCATGGGGTCCGATGATTTTAGGACATGCCCACCCAGACGTCATTAAAACTGTACAAGAAGCCGTTAACCACGGCCTCGGTTTCGGCGCGCCAACAGAAATAGAAATAGAAATGGCCGATTTGCTATGCGAATTAGTACCTTCAATGGAACTCGTTCGCATGGTCAGTTCTGGTACTGAAGCTACTATGAGCGCCATTCGCCTTGCTCGTGGCTATACCCACCGAGATAAAATAGTGAAATTTGAAGGGTGCTATCATGGTCATGCAGACTCATTACTGGTTAAAGCCGGTTCAGGCGCGCTAACTCTGGGTGTGCCCTCATCGGGTGGTGTGCCAGAGTCATTAGCTGAACACACCCTTACACTCACCTATAACGACCTGGATTCAGTTAGCGAATGTTTCGAACAGTTGGGCGACCAAATTGCTTGCATCATCGTCGAACCTGTTGCTGGCAATATGAACTGCATTCCGCCACAAACTGGATTCTTAGAGGGCTTACGCTCAGTGTGTGACCAATATGGAGCTGTCCTCATTTTTGATGAAGTGATGACCGGCTTCCGGATCGCACTCGGTGGTGCACAACAGCACTACGAAGTTAAACCCGACTTAACGACTTTAGGTAAGGTCGTTGGCGGGGGTCTTCCTGTGGGTGCTTTTGGCGGTAAAAGAGAAGTGATGGAATGTATCGCACCACTGGGCCCAGTTTACCAAGCAGGTACGCTATCGGGTAACCCCATTGCGATGGCCGCCGGTTTAAGCACACTTAAACTACTACAAGTTCCAAATTTTCACCAAGAACTCTCAGCAAAAGCCGCAAAACTAGTCACTGGTCTACAACAGCGGGCCGATGCCGCTAATATTGGGTTTGCAACAAATCAAGTTGGTGGAATGTTTGGGTTTTTCTTTACTGAAGAAAAAAAGATCACACATTTTAATCAGGTTGTCGCATGTAATCAGAAGCGCTTTAAACAGTTCTTTCACGGTATGCTAGAACGAGGTATCTACTTAGCTCCCTCATCCTATGAAGCTGGCTTTATTTCAATTGCCCATGGAGATGTCGAAATTCAAGCCACAATAGATGCTGCAGAAAAAGTCTTTTCCACACTATAAGGCCTGCTAATGAATTCACTTTACTGGCACGATTACGAGACCTTCGGCTTAGATCCCCGCTATGATCGTCCGGCACAGTTTGCGGGTATTCGAACGGATGAGGATCTCAATATCATCGGTGAACCGTTAATGGTCTACTGTAAATTGGCACCCGATAGTCTGCCCCATCCACAAGCTTGCCTCGTAACCGGTATTACACCGCAAGAAGCCAATGAAAAAGGCGTGAACGAAGCAGAGTTCATTCGATTAATTCATCAGGAACTCTCCGCAGATAACACTTGCGGCGTCGGCTACAATAGCCTGCGCTTTGACGATGAATTTACCCGATTTATCCTCTACAGAGACTTCTATGATGCTTACGCACGTGAATGGAAAAATGGTTGTTCGCGATGGGATATCATTGACATGGCTCGACTAACTCGTGCACTGAGGCCGCAAGGTATCAACTGGCCCGATAGAGAAGATGGCAAACCCAGCTTCCGTCTGGAGGACCTAACCGCTGCCAATGGCATCGAACATCAAGGCGCACATGATGCACTAGTGGATGTCTATGCTACGATTGCTTTAGCAAAACTAATCAAAAAGGCGCAGCCAAAACTCTATGATTATGTTTATCAACATCGCACTAAAAATATGGTTTCACCCTTACTCAACTTACGTGATAGAACCCCAGTCCTTCATGTCTCACGCATGTATCCAAGCGAGTATTGCGGAGCAGCGCTTGTCATCCCCATCGCCAAAGATCCAACTAACAGTAATGGCGTTATTGTCTATGATTTACGCCATGATCCAGAGCCATTGATTAACGAAAGTGTCGACACTCTAAGAGAGTGGTTGTTTACACCCCAAAAAGACTTACCTGACGGCATCACTAGGCCCGCGCTCAAAACCATCCATGTTAACAAATGCCCGGTGATAGTGCCCGAAAAAACACTCAATGCTGCCGCAGCCAAAAACCTACAAATAGATCGTCACCAACATCAGCAGCATCTAGACAAACTCAATGCTGCTGGCGATTTATCTGCAAAAATAAAGGCTATATTTGCACAACCTGAGTATCAACAAACGGATGACCCCGACGCCGCTTTGTATGGAGGTGGTTTTTTCAGTAATGCTGACAAACAAAAAATGGCTCTCATAATCGAGACCAAGCCCGAACAGCTCTCTAAATTGTCCATTCCATTTGAAGATAGCCGTTTAGATGAAATGCTCTTTCGCTACCGTGCTAGAAACTGGCCTGAACGTCTAACTGAAGATGAGCAATATCAATGGCAAGCTTTCTGTCAACAACGACTGAGTGACGATACCCAAAAGCATATCCTCACCTTCAATCATTATTTTGAAGCCATTGAAAACTGTCAACATCAAACTCTTACTGATAAGCAATCAATAGTTTTAAACGAACTAAAACAATACGGCTTGCAACAGAAAAACTGAGCCTAAGCGCTATTCAGATTCTTAAAAAATCATCCTAACTACACTCAATGTCCTTTTGCAGCCCTCGCTCTGTGCATACCTCATAGAAATATCAATTGAAACTAAATAATCAGCTGTGCCAACGTCTTGAAATCGGGCTGGCTAGCATCTTCCAGCCACTCAAATACAACAGACTCTACATTGGTAATAATCACGCCTGCACTTCGAAGGCGCTGCAGAGCGTTATATTGATTGGCTTTAGAGCGAGAACTTACTGCATCTTCAACCACAAAAACCTGAAAACCTTGCATTTGAAGCTCCAGTGCAGTTTGCAGCACACAAATATGCGTTTCCATTCCGACTAGAATCACCTGTTTACGGCCTGTACTTTCAAGCCCAGTCATAAACGCATTAAGTTTTGTTGCTGAAAAAGTAGTTTTTTGAAATATCAAAGTATTATCTGAAAGTTGTGTTGATAGCTCTTTGATGGTGGGCCCTAATCCTTTCGGATACTGCTCTGTCACAATGACTGGCGCCGATAAAGTCTTCGCTGCCGTCAATAAGACATTAACACGCTCAATAACGCGTTCTTTTACCCCTTTAGGCATTGCGGAAATTAATTTTTCTTGCACATCAATAACCACTATCACTGAGTCGTTTATGTTACTTAAATAGGGATTACCTTTTTCAATCATTATTCTTCTAACCACGCATTAATTTGTGCGAGATCATGGGGACTTAAAGTGCCCGCAGCTTGCTTCAAACGTAGACTAGATAAAATATACTCATATCGAGAGTTAGCATAATCACGTTTTGCTCTAAATAAATCGCGGCGGACGTTTAGGACATCAACTGTTGTCCTTGTGCCGACTTCATACCCAGCTTGTGTAGATTCTAAGGCTTGCTTGCCTGACACTAAAGCTTGGTTTAAAGCTTTAACACGGCTAATACCGGTCATCACGCCATTAAATGCCTCACGGCTTTGACGCACGACGGCTCTACGCTCAGCTTCTTCGTTTTGCATTGCTTCATCAAGGCGATATGAGGCCTGTCTCACCCTAGATGACACACTCCCGCCTTCATAGAGAGGTAAGTTAAATTGAATACGAAGTGATTGTTGATCTACTTTACTAAAACCACCAAAACCAGTATCACTTTGAGAGCTGTAGCTTTTTTCACCCACCAAATCTACGCTGGGATAGTGACCACTTTTTTCTAAGGCAATCACCTGTTGTGCATCTTCTTTCATTTTTTGAAGCACTCGTAAATTAGGGTTTTGCGCTAACGCAACTTCAACCCACTGCCCACTCAATTCTGGTTCAGGTCTCACTAAGGGTGTATCAGACTTTAACGCCGCTAATCCCTCTAAATATAAGCCTGATGTTTCTAATAATCGTTCTCGACTATTGGCTAATTCATTTTCTGCTGTGATTACGTCAGCGTTAGACAAATCAAAACCCGCTTGTGACTCACTCAAGTCAGTAATCGTCGCTAAGCCCAAATCAAAACGTTGCTGTACTTGCTCTAACTGTTTAGCATTGGCTTGTTTTTCAGCGCTTGAGAATTGCACCACATCTTGCCGTGCTAGAAAATCAAAATAAAGCTCTGCGACACGCAATATTAAGGCTTGCTCAGCGACTTGATAACTCGCTTGAGCACGCTCTATTGCAATATCAGCCTGATCACTTTGGACAAGATTTTCTTGTCGGTATAGAGGCTGGGTTACACTTAATGAATATCCATGGCTGTTAAATTCCTGTTCACCGCCAAAAGTCTCAGCACGGGCTTGACGTCTTACTTGGCCGTTATCAGCAGATAAGAAAATCTGGGGCAAAAACCGGGCTGTCGCTTGCGCTTCTAATTCTCCAACGGCACGCCTTGCTGCTGCTTCAGCCAATAATTGAGGATCATTGACCATAGCGCTCCGGAAAACATCTACTAAGTTTTCTGCGGTAGCAACCGAAGATAACAGCAGTGCCACTAAGCCTAAACTAATCGTTATTTTTGTCACGCGACTTCCTAATAAACTGACATCGTTTGATCAACGTCGTTTGCCCAGCTATTCATACCACCTACTAAATTGATCACATCGCTATACCCAAGTCCTTCCAAATATTGCGCGGCATGTAAACTCCGCATACCAGCGTGGCATACTAAGACGATCGTTTGATGAACATCATCGCCAAGCTGATGTAACTCACTTGGGATCTGCTGCATTGGGATGTGCAAAGCACTTTCTATCTTGCCATAGGACAACTCGTGTAACTCGCGCACATCAACCACAGTCACTTGTTGCTCTATTAATAAGTCAGACACTTCTTGGGCGCTTAGTTGCTTCATGATTGGGTCACTTTAAAATTCAAATTCGGGCTTAGGCTCAGCATTAATAACTGATGGAATAACGGTTTCAAATACGACTTTAGTTTGCCATTCTCTCTCAGAAAATCGGTTGACTAATTGCACTTCCATTACTTTCCCTTTTCCGACAATTGCTAACATTCGACCACCGACTTCTAACTGTAGCAAATAACGCTCCGGTATCGTAACAAAAGCAGCTGTTAAGACAATCACATCAACACGGTCTTTCAGAGGCCACTCCACAGAAGCATCTCCTACATGACAGTGCACATTATCTGCACCAAAATCCTGCAAATTCTGTTCAGCTATTTGGGCAAGTTCTGGCACAATTTCAACGGTATCGACCTGCTTAGCTAATTTACTTAACAGCGCTGTAAAATAGCCCGTTCCAGTCCCGACTTCGAGAACAGATTCGTTGGCTTCAATTGCAAGCGCTTGCAACATCTTGCTCTGCAGTATGGGCGGTAACATCATCTGACCATTACCAATGGGCAGTGGGGTATCCGCATAAGCCAGTCCGGCCAAATCAGCCGCCATAAAATCAACGCGCTTCACTTCGCGCAATGCCTCCAATAAGCGCACATCGGTGACGTCTGTCGGCCTTATTTGTTGCTCCAACATATTAAAATGGGCACTATCTCGGTTTAACACCATCAACATCCTACTTTGAGTTAAGATAATTCGTTCAATCCTTTAAGGATAGAAGCTTTCATATAGTGGCGCAACCACATCATTAAGATAAGGACCTAACAATGCATATCGCAACCTTTGCTGCAGGCTGTTTTTGGGGCGTAGAAGCTAAATTTCGACAACTCCCCGGGGTTCAATCAACCCGGGTAGGTTATACCGCTGGTGATACTGAGTCTCCGGACTATAAGGCTGTCTGCACTGGCACAACAGGCCATGCTGAAGCCATTGAAATCACTTTCGATCCAGACACCATTAGCTACGAACAATTACTCGACTTTTTCTGGCAAATTCACGATCCAACCACCCTAAATCGTCAAGGTCCAGATAGAGGAACTCAGTACCGTTCCGCTATTTTTTATCACAATGAGCAACAAAAAGACTTGGCCAACAACAAAAAACAAACTCTTAATCAAACTCAGTTTAGTCAGCAACTGATTGTCACTGAAATCACGCCAACTGAACAGTTTTATGCTGCAGAAGAATACCACCAGTGTTATATATCAAAACAAAGTCAGCAATGAGCAAAAAGCGCAACATTATTTATTTCACCAATGCCTGCACTCCCCCTTTTTGCCCGGTGTTATCAACCCACCTAACCTTAATCTTATCGTCCAACTGCCCCCCCCTGAGGCGAAAAGCAAAATAAGGGTTTTCCGCTGTTGCTGTTCCACATTTAATTGCCAACATTTCATCCTCATTTCGCCAACAACGAATATCTTGAATAAAATGGAGTCCCGCTTCCGATAACGCCCCGTTAATGCGGCCCGACGTCATAGGGTGGATTAGTAAAATCCTCACTTCGGTGTGATTGGCACGTAAAGTGGCCCTCAAACGATCTTGATTGAGCATCGACATTACGGGTTACCCCCAACATAGATCCGAACATTGCGCGTTGTTCTATAAAGCTTGCCATCCGCTCTAATAACGGCAATTACCTGAGATTCACCTGCAATAATTTCTATTCTAGACTTTAACGGCATCATCACCGATCCCATCAGGTCAAAACTCATTACCAGAGGATTGGGATTATTATCAACTAAAATCGCAATCCGTTCGATATTCTCTAAGCGACTTGCAACTTCAATCGTGACTGACTTTCCATCCGTAACCAAATTAGTGGGTTTCCCAACAGTAAACATCACATCACTATTCTCGATTATTTCAGTTTGTCCCATCAGAGCGAGCAGAACATCCTCAACGGTGTCGGCCGTGAATGCGTCACTTGGCCAATGCGCTAAAACACGATGCGGCAACAACAAGCCAGTGGATGCCACCATTGCTAATGTTGACGCCGATATAAACTGTTTTAACGCAGCTCTGCGACCGGAATGAAATGGCGCCATCATAATTCTTCCATCAACACTTTCATTTCCTCAACTTCACGCAGTCGAGAATTTAATTTAGCAAGCAAATATTGATTATTCCCAGCTGATTTCACGGCCAATTTGAATTGTTCTTCTGAGCGATCAAAATGGCCCACACTATAGTAATACTCTCCTAGCCAGCCATGAGCATTGCTGCGCTCCCCCATATCACCATGCGCTTGTGCCAATAATTTGTATGACTGTGCAGAATCGCGTCCAAGCTCTAATTGCGTTAATAACAAGGTGGATGCCTGTTCAGGCTCACGGGCTTGCATCAATGCTATCGCTTGATTAATTGATAAAGCATAATCATCTGGATAGAGCTTCTGGTTGGCCCGATAGATATTGAGTGCCTCAGATAATCGTCCACTTGCTTTTTCTATACCCGCCAGCGCTAACTGATAGGTCAGTCGCTCCTTATCATCGGCTATTAAAACCTTGATTATTTGACGCGCTTTACCATAATCACCCATCTCGGATAAAGCCAAAGCATACCCATAACGCACTGCTATTCTATTCCGGTTATTGCCTTTTTCAATCACGTTAACATAATGCTGCTTCAACTCAATCAAGTTGGAGGTGGTCATTACTCGCAACTTTTCGCGCACTAAATAAAACGACAAATCATCTCGTATCTGTCTATTTTGTGGATATGTGACTGCGCGCCCACGTGCCTCAGCAATCCGAGATGTTGTGACTGGATGGGTTCGTAAAAATTCGGGCACGCCACTGCCATTATAAAAGCGGCTTGTCTGTTGAAGACGTTCAAAGAAGGTTGGCATAGCCTGTGCGTCAAAACCTGAGCGCACCAAATTAAGCATTCCTAAATTATCCGCTTCAGCCTCATGTGCTCGTGTATGGTCAATCTGAGATTGTACCCCACTAGCTTGAACTACGGTTAAAGCAGCCATACCTGCTCGTGGTTCGACAGCAGCCAATAAAGCCGCACCTAGCAAAGCCGCGGCACGGGGTATGCTGGCTTGTTGTTGTTTTTCAATACTTCGTAATAAATGCCGCTGAGTTACATGCGCAATTTCGTGTGCCAAAACTGAGGCCAACTCACCCTCTTGTTGGCTCGTCAATAATAAGCCCGCATTCACACCAATAAACCCACCCGGAGCCGCAAAGGCATTTACTGTTGGATCGGGCACCATAAAAAACTTGAATGGTAAAGCCGGTCCATCGCTATAAGAAACTAAACGTCGGCCTAGGCTCTTGATATAGTGATTAACTTCCGGATCTTCTACCAAATCGACAGACTGTTGTAACCGCCAGAAAAAAGCCTGACCAATTCTATATTCTTGCTGCGGTGAAATTAAAGCACCCGCACTGTCTCCAATCTCTGGTAAAGCAATATCAGCAGCATTGCCATAGGGTAATGGCCAAACCAGTAAAGCCATTACAGCACTGACAAATTGTATTTTCATAGTCAATCTAGACATGTGTTTTGTCGAGGGGGTTCCAAAAGGTGACGCTTCCACTTAATTCTACCATTGCATTAAAGGCTAAAACGACAACTTTGGAAAGGACTTACGACAGATTTCATCCAAGAGTCCAATATCACCGAGCTAGATTATACCCGTCTGTCTTAGTTTTACTCGTGGCGTTATCATCATCTCTAAGATAACTAAAAATCGATTATTACCACTACCATACAGACCAGAAATATGCCTTGATAGTCTGACATTAGCTGTCTCCAGAGTATTTGAG
>JBLIIN010000009.1:0-20831 GCA_047635075.1 Methylophagaceae bacterium
CTCAATTACTGCTAGAGGGTTCTTTTCCTGAACAACTGTTCGGATTAAACTATGGTTTTAGAGCGGAATACACAGATTTTGATCATGACGATTTGGTTGATGGGCAACGTTTTGATATTGAACCTTCGTTAAGCTTACCATTGCAATCGGCTTCAGCCTTTTTGACACCCAAGCTAGCTTTGAAGCACACGCAATATCGTCTGACTGAGAATAATGCACTTCTTACCGATGATTCTCCAAGCCGAACCATGCCAATAGCCAGTATTGACAGCGGTTTGTTTTTTGAACGTGATGTGGCCTTTTTTGAAGGTAATTATATTCAGACATTGGAGCCTCGCGCTTTTTATTTGTACGTTCCTGAGCGGAGCCAAGGCGATATTCCGGTTTTTGACAGTAGTTTAAGGACATTTAATTTCGGCCAACTATTTGCTTACGACCGTTTTTCAGGCACAGATCGCGTTGGTGATGCCAATCAGCTTTCATTAGCCCTGACATCTCGTGTTCTCGATGCACAGACTGGACGTGAGAAGTTTCGAGCGAGTCTGGGTCAAATCAAGTATTTTCGTGACCGTGACGTGACTTTGCTGAATGGTTCTGAAGGTACGCGATCCGGCTCTGATTTCGTAGCTGAAGTGGCGGCAGAAGTAGCACAAAACTGGACTGCTCGTGGTGAAATGCAGTGGGGCCAAAACTGGGATGCATCTAATTTTTCTGCAATGCAACTCCGCTACCGTGGCGATGATGGTAAAATCTTAAACGTATCTCATCGATATCGTCGAGATGGCATTTCAACGCTGGAAGGCCTAGAGCAAGTTGATATTTCTGGCCGCCTACCCATCAATAAACAATGGAGCTTGGTCGGTCGATATTATCATTCTATTAGTGATAGTGCGTTGTTAGAGGGGTTGGCCGGTGTTGAATATGAGAGTTGCTGTTGGTCAACTCGGTTAGTTGTGCGAGATTTCATTAATGATATTTCTGCTTCGAATAGAAACTTGGCAATCTTAGTGCAGGTCGAATTAAAAGGGTTAGGTAACTTTGGTCAAGAAACAGATTCGTTATTAGAGCAGAGCATACTAGGCTTCGACGTAGACTAGAGAGCACCGAAGGATAGGACTTAGTGCATGACAGAGGTGTTATCAAACAAATAGAGTCAATAACGACATATATTTGTGACTATGAATGATGCAATACTTATATTTTATTAGGCCTTTCAATGATTAGATTTTTATTTTTATTTTTATCGATACTGACATCAGTATCGGCTCAACAGATGGACCGTATTGTTGCGGTTGTAAATGATGAAGTGGTTCTCGAGAGCGAACTTTTCGAGATGGCGCAGACGTTGAGTCTGCAGCTAAGGAAAAGGGAAGTGGCTTTACCACCGCAAGATGTGTTTATCTCTCAGGTTTTGGAACGTTTAATTCTTCAAAATTTACAGATACAAACAGCGAGTCGTATTGGAATACGCTTGGGCGATGATGATTTGAATGGATCGATAAAAAATATTGCTCAAAACAATAATATGTCCTTAACCCAGTTTCGTGACGTATTAGAACGCGATGGATATGACTACGGCGCATTCAGAGAAACTATCCGTAAGGAAATGATTGTGAGTCGCTTAAATAAAGTGCAAGTGGGCGATAAAATTATTGTGTCAGATAGAGAAGTTGATAATTTTTTGGCTACGCAAGCTGTACAAGGCGGTATTCAAGATGCTTATCATTTGTTACATATTCTAGTCAGCGTACCTGAGGCCGCTTCACCAGAACAGGTCCAAGCCGCTGAAGCTAAGTTGGCCAAGGTACAGTTACTTCTAGCTAATGGTGGTGATTTTTCTGAGATTGCTTCTGGGTACTCGGATGCTCAAAATGCACTCGAAGGTGGTGAGCTAGGATGGCGACTCCAAGGCGAGCTACCGAGTCTATTTTCCAATGTAGTTCCTGATTTAGCGTTGACTGAAGTCAGTGACGTTATTCGTGGTGGTGGAGGGTTTCATTTAGTGAAATTGGCAGATAAAAAAAGCCAAGAAGAACATATGGTTAAGCAGACTAGCGCGAGTCATATTTTAATTAAGACTAATGATATCGTGAGTGATGAAGATGCTGAAAAACGGTTGAATACATTACGAATACGGGTCGAGAATGGTGAGAACTTTACTGAATTAGCCCGTGCGCACTCTGACGATATGGTCTCTGCCATTCGTGGTGGCAGTTTGGGATGGTCAACTCCTGGCACGATGGTGCCAGAATTTGAGAAGCAGATGAATGCTTTGGCAGACAACGAGATGAGTGAAGTGTTTAAGAGCCGGTTTGGCTGGCATCTGATTCTATTGCACGAGCGTAGAGAACAGAATATGGCCGAAGAATATAAACGCAGTAAGGCGCGAGAGCAAATTCACAGCCGTCGTATGGCGGAGGAGTTAGAAACATGGACGCGTCAGCTGCGAGATGAAGCTTATGTAGAGTACAGAGACCTTTGAGTACAATCCCGCGTATTGTGCTCACCGCGGGCGAACCTGCAGGCATTGGCCCAGACATCGCTTTACAACTAGCTGAACACAATCAAGATTATGAATTAATTGTGATCACCGACCCAGTATTACTGTGGCAGCGTGCCGAACAGTTGGGGTTGGTTGTTGATTTTGAGTTAATTGATCTTGATCAGCCGGCGACGCCGACACCCGCGGGGGTGTTGCGCTATTTGCCAGTTCAGTTGGCAGAGCCGGTCCAAGCGGGTGTGCTGGACAAGCGCAATGCAAATTATGTTCTAGAGACTTTATTAGTAGCACACCGTGGTTGTATATCAGGCCAATTTGATGCGATGGTGACTTGTCCAGTTCACAAAGGTGTGATTAATGATGCTGACATTCCTTTTACTGGACATACCGAGTTTCTAGCTGAACAAGCGGGAATAGATAGAGTAGTTATGATGTTGGCCTGTGACTCATTTCGCGTGGCACTCGCGACCACACACTTACCTCTAAGAGAAGTGTGTGATGCCATAACTGAGGATTCATTGACTCAAACTATCGAGATTATTGAACGGGCGATGCAAAGTCAGTTTGGTATTGCACAACCTAAAATTGCGGTGTGTGGTTTGAATCCACATGCTGGTGAGAGTGGGCACCTAGGCAGGGAAGAGCTAGATGTTATTAACCCTGTAATAGTCGATTTTCAGGAAAGAGGCTCTTTTGTTTCAGGCGCTTGGCCAGCGGACACTATTTTCTTGAAAGAACGGCTTGAAGAAATTGATGTGGTTTTGGCCATGTATCACGACCAAGGTTTACCTGTTTTGAAACATGCTGGTTTTTCAAGTGCCGTTAATGTGACTCTGGGCTTGCCTTATATTAGAACCTCGGTTGATCATGGCACAGCATTAGATATAGCTGCCACGGGTAAAGCAAAGATGGGTAGTTTAGAAGCGGCGTTAGACATGGCTAGAATGATGATTTCCAGTCGAGAAATACGTTAATGGCGCAGAAAAAACTCAGGGCACGAAAGCGTTTTAGTCAAAACTTTTTGCAAGATGAGATGGTGATTGCTGATATTGTCGGCGCTATTGATCCTGCTGCAGATCAACACCTGGTTGAGATTGGTCCGGGACATGGCGCAATTACTCAGCATTTAGTATCGGCTTGTCGGCGTTTAGATGTCGTTGAAATTGATAGAGACCTGATACCTTTACTGGTGCAAAAGCTTGGGCACAATAAACAGCTTCACGTGCATGAGGCTGATGCGCTTACTTTTGATTACACCGATTTAGTTGTTACGGATGAGCCGTTAAGAGTTATTGGCAACTTGCCGTACAATATAACGACCCCTCTATTGTTTCAATTGTTGGCGCAATCACACTGTATTTCTGACATGTGCTTTATGTTACAGCTGGAGGTCGTACAACGAATCTGTGCGCAACCTGGCTCTAAAACTTATGGTCGTTTGAGCATAATGATGCAATATCAATGTGAGGCAACACAGTTGTTTACAGTGCCCCCTGAGGCTTTTGAGCCAAAGCCGAAAGTTGATTCTGCGATTATTTACTTAAAGCCTTCAACACTGCTCATCAATAAGAGCCTGCCGATTGCGGCCTTAAGTAAAGTGGTCACTCAGGCATTTTCAATGCGTCGAAAAACCATTTCTAACACCTTGAAAAGTATCATGTCTCTGTCTGTCTTAGAAGCCTTAGATATTGATTTTAAACAGCGGCCGGAGACTCTTTGTGTTGAGCAGTATGTTGCAATTACACAAGCTTGGTTAGCAGAGAAGGCAGATATTGAACTTGAAGGCTAGTCAAATTGTGATTCAATCATTTCTGGGTAAATAGCAGCCTTAGCCTTGTGTCGGTTGTTAGGAAAACAGGGATAGGGTTTGACAGGGTGATTTTGCTGTAGTTAGATACATACTTCCCACGCATACTGTGGGCTATAGCGACGCCGTAGAACAAAATATTACTAACTATGATGAGGAATTAAGTTGTGAATAAATCTG
This sequence comes from Methylophagaceae bacterium, assembly GCA_047635075.1. GTDB lineage: Bacteria > Pseudomonadota > Gammaproteobacteria > Nitrosococcales > Methylophagaceae. Next base: position 4,488 of record JBLIIN010000009.1, read on the forward strand.
AATTGATTGATGCAATTGCAAGTGCTGCCGATATTTCTAAAGCAAAAGCAGCTTTGGCTGTTGATGGTATGACATCAGCCGTAACAACTGCTCTGAGCGAAGGCAACCAAGTCACATTGGTTGGCTTTGGTACATTCTCTGTTCGCGACCGTGCTGCACGCACAGGCCGTAACCCTCGTACAGGTGAAGAAATCAAAATAGCAGCTGCAAAGATACCTGCCTTTAAGGCTGGTAAAGCCCTTAAGGATGCTGTAAACTAGCGTTTTTTTTCTATTGGGTGCTTAGCTCAGCTGGGAGAGCATCGCCCTTACAAGGCGAGGGTCGGGGGTTCGATCCCCTCAGCACCCACCAGAAAAATAGGAGCGGTAGTTCAGTTGGTTAGAATGCTGGCCTGTCACGCCGGAGGTCGCGGGTTCGAGTCCCGTCCGCTCCGCCATTATGAATAAAAAGGCGCATCTGTATGCGCCTTTTTTTTTGCTTATCAATTAGCTAATGTCAGATTTTCTTTTAGGTTCCCACTATGTTGCATTTCATTCGTGAACGAGCCCAAGGCTGGGTTGCTTGGTTTATTGTTGGCCTGATTACCATTCCTTTTGCGTTGTGGGGAGTTAACTCCTACATCACTGGAGAATCAGATGTCGTCGTTGCGACAGTTAACGGTGAGCCTATCAAACAAGCTGAGTTTCAGCGTGCATTGCAGCAATTTCGTGACAATATGCGTCAGTCGATGGGCGACAGTTTTGACCCAAGTGTATTTGACACTGCTGCAACCAAAGATTCTATATTACAAGGTCTGATCCAGCAGCGACTCCTTTATTCTGCAAATCAGGCGTTAGGTCAACAGGTCACCGATAGTGATATCAGTCGAGCTGTTCAAGAAACAGCCGCATTTCAGGTCGATGGACAATTTAATTTAGACCGTTATAAACAGTTATTATCACGAGCTGGCTTTTCCCCATCATCGTACGAGTCTCAATTACGAATGGATATTTTAGGCCGTGAACTTACGAATAATATTCAACGCAGTTCTGTTGTTACCGAACAAAACATTAATCAATTGCTACGTATTGAAAGACAAAAGCGTGAATTGGCTTATGGTATTGTCGAGTCAACACCACTCGCAGCGGGTATTGAAATCATTGATGCCGATGCAAAGGCTTTTTATGACCAACATTTGTCGCGTTACACAACACCAGAACAATTATCTGTAGACTATGTCGAATTATCAGTCGCTGACTTGACGGAAAAAGTAATAATTGATGACGCCACATTAACTCAGTTTTATACTGATAACAAAGGCCAGTTTATGAGCTCTGAACAACGCCGTGTCAGTCATATTTTGATTGAAGGCGATGCGGAAATCGCGTTAAAAATACTCGCAGCTGCAGAATATAGAGTGACTCAAGGTGAGGCCTTCGATGTCATAGCAAAAGAACTGTCTCAAGATACTGGATCTGCTAGTAGTGGCGGTGACCTGGGTTTCATGCAATCAGGGATGATGGGAGATGCTGCATTTGATGATGCTTTATTTGGTTTGGTAAAAGTAGGCGACGTTAGTCAGATCGTAAAAACTGAATATGGTCATCATTTAATTCAAGTTACCGAGATTCAAGCGCCAGAGGGCAAAGCTTTTGAAGATGTTAAAGCAGAAGTAGAAACGAGTTATCGTGGAAAAGAAGCCCAACAATTATTTTTCGAACAGGCTGAGCTATTAGCTGAACTTAGCTACGAAAATCCCGATAGCTTAGTCCTAGCTGCTGAAGAGTTAGTGCTAACGATTCAAAGCTCTATAATGTTTACTCGTGATGGTGGTGAAGGCATTGCCGAGAATAATAAATTAGTAAATATCGCATTTAGTGACGAAGTACTACTTGATGATTTGAATAGTGCCGTTATTGAGTTGTCCGATACGCGGTTAGTTGTAGTACATAAGAAAGTACATAAATTAGCAAGCCAACTACCCTTTGACAAAGTGTCGAATGAAATTAAGGCGCAATTGAAATTGGAGCGTGCCGAACAAAAAGCGACTGAAATTGGTCAGGGTTTGTTAACGAAAATAGAGTCAGGTGAAGTGGCTTCACTGTTGTTTGAAGTGGGACAATGGCATGAATCAGCTGTTATTGCCCGAGGCCAGACTTCAATAAATAGAGAAGTGCTCGAACAAGCCTACGCCATGAAAAAACCAGATGAGAAAAAAGTTTACGCTGGTGTTAGTTTGAACAGTGGTGATTATGCCATTGTTATATTGTCAACGGTGATTGAAGGAGAGGTTGATTTGGCCTCTGACCAAGATCGCGCTAGTTTGTCCGCATACCTTGCTAGAAGCAGTGGAGATAGTGAATTATCTGCTTTCATGGCAAGTTTAAAAGCGGATGCTGATATCGATATCTCTCCCAATTATTAGTGCTTAAATTCAAGCCATAAAAAAGGCGCTTTAATTAAGCGCCTTTTTTATTTGTACTTTTTATCTTGTACTATTTGTCACCAATTCCAATAATATTATAGCCTGCATCGACATAAGTGATTTCACCTGTGATGCCTGAAGCCAGATCTGAGCACAAGAATGCGGCAACATTTCCGACTTCTTCGATAGTGACATTACGGCGTAATGGAGAGTTACGTTCGCCATAGGCTAACATTTTGCCAAAGTCACTGATACCAGCTGAAGCAAGTGTTTTGATGGGGCCTGCAGAGATTGCATTGACACGAATGCCTTCTGCGCCCAAGGAATATGCCATATAACGAACATTAGCCTCTAAACTGGCTTTAGCTACTCCCATGACATTGTAGTTCTCTATAGCCTTAACCGCCCCTAGATAACTCAACGTAAGAAGAGAGCCCTTACGACCTGCCATCATGTCTTTACCGGCCTTAGCTAAGGCTACAAAGCTATATGCGCTGATATCGTGGGCGATGGCAAAGCCTTCTCGTGTGACACTATCAACGTAGCTGCCTTGGAGTTGTTCGCGTGGTGCAAAGCCAACAGAATGGATAATTGTATCGAGTCCATCCCACTGTTGTCCAAGTTGCTCGAAAACGGTATTAATTTGGTCATCGCTTGCGACGTCGCAAGGGAAAAGTAGTGCTGGGTCAGTGCCGCATTGTTGAGCAATTTTTTCAACGCGAGATTTAAGTTTGTCTGTTTGGTAGGTGAAAGCAATTTCTGCTCCTTCACGTGCCATGGCGAATGCAATGCCAGCCGCAATTGAGCGCGGGCTGGCAACACCAACAATTAATACACGTTTACCTTGTAAGAACCCCATGGGTTATCTCCTGAATTAGCGAATGAACAATAAGATCGTGAGTAGTTTACCTTTTTCTGATGGAGGCAGTCAGCTTATGAACCGTTTATAATAGTTTTGTTATCAAAATTAGGTAAGAAATATGCGCCGATTTATATCGTGCTTTTATATCGTGATTTTCTGTTGTTTGGTGGGTTGTGAATTGAATGCAATTAATTCACCTTATCCTGAACAACAACTGAAAGAAAATACACTTTACAGTTCTTTCGCATTGCGCCCAAAACACCTGGATCCTGCTCGGTCTTATAGCTCGAATGAAGTGCAATTTACTGGGCAGATTTATGAACCGCCATTGCAATATCATTATTTGAAACGCCCATATCAACTCATACCATTGACAGCGGTCGCTATGCCGTCCGTTCATTATTTAAATGATGCCGGCGACCGGATTAATAATGTCAGTGATGAAAAGATCGCGTTTAGTGTTTACACGATTAATATTAAACCAGGCATTGAGTTTCAACCACATCCTGCTTTTGCTCGCGATAATACAGGAAACTTGCTTTATCATGCTATGAATAATGATGATTTGGAACAGATTGAGACTTTGTCAGATTTTGAACATGACGGCACGAGGGAGTTAATTGCTGAGGATTATGTTTATCAAATAAAGCGTTTAGCGAGCCCAAAAATAAATTCACCTATTCTGGGATTAATGAGTGAATATATTGTTGGTTTATCAGAGTATGCCGCTACACTGCGAGAGCAGGCAAAACAGGGCGAAGAGATTGATTTGCGAGCGGGTACATTACTAGGCGTTCGTGTGCTAGATCGTTACCGTTATGAAATTAAAGTGTTTGGGCGTTATCCTCAACTGCGTTACTGGCTAGCAATGCCATTTTTTGCAGCTGTGCCATGGGAAGCAGATGCTTTATATCGCCAATCCGGGTTGATTAAACGCAATATTACGATGGATTGGTTTCCAGTGGGTACTGGACCTTATCGTCTGACAGAAAATAACCCTAATAGCCGGATGGTCCTAGAGAAGAATCCGTATTATCGTTCTGAGGCATATCCAAATGAAGGTGAGTCAGGTGATGCGGCAAATGGCCTATTGACTGATGCAGGTCAATTGATGCCTTTTGTCGATAAAATCGTGTTTCTTTTAGAAAAGGAACAAACCTCTTACTGGAATAAGTTTTTACAAGGCTATTATGATGTAAGTGGCATTAGCTCTGATAGTTTTGAACAAGCAATTCAAGTGGGCAATGGGGGTGATTTTGGACTTAGTGATGAGATGGCAAAGAAAGGAGTGGGGTTAAGAACAGCTGTTGGCACCTCTACTTACTATATGGGATTCAACATGCAAGATGCCGTTGTTGGGGGATTGTCAAACTCTGCTAAAAAGCTTCGTCAAGCGATTTCTATTGCAATTGATTACGAAGAATATATTTCTATTTTCTTGAACGGCAGAGGCATTGCTGCACAGGGCCCTATACCGCCGGGCATTTTTGGTTATGAAATTGGTGAGACCGGCATCAATGATTCTGTTTATCAATGGCAGAAAGGCAGACTACAAAGGCAGTCTGTTGAACAAGCAAGAGTCTTGTTAGCTGAGGCGGGTTATCCAGATGGCCGTGATGCGAAAACTGGTGAGCCTTTAACTTTGTATCTGGATGTTCCTGCCAGTGGGCCTGAAGCACGGGCGACTTTTGATTGGTTGCGTAAACAGTTTCAGAAACTAGGAGTACAACTGGTCGTAAGAAGCACCGACTATAATCGCTTCCAAGATAAGATGCGTAATGGCCAGGCCCAATTATTTCAGTGGGGTTGGAATGCAGATTACCCAGATCCTGAGAATTTTTTCTTTCTATTGTACGGACCTAATAGCAAAGCAAGTCATGGTGGTGAGAACGCGGCTAATTATGATAACCCAGAATTTGACCGTTTATTTGAACAGATGAGGGTGATGCCCAATACAGCAGAACGCCTAGCATTAATTAATCGCATGCTGGCTATACTAAGACAAGATTCACCATGGGTATGGGGTTATCATCCTAAACAATTTTCACTTTATCATTCGTGGAATCAGAACGTGAAGCCAAATTTGATGGCAAACAACACAATGAAGTATCGTCGGATTAATGCAGAAAAACGTTTTGCGCTCCAGCAAAGCTGGAACCGGCCGATATTATGGCCGCTACTAGTCTTATTTTTAGCTGTCATTTTATTAATTTTGCCAGCTAGTTGGGTTTATTTTAGAAAAAATCATAAAAAAATGGCCTTAAAGTGATTCTAGTTCAAGATTTTTAACATTACCTTGGGTAATATAGCCTTTGTGTTGAGATGAGTTGTTAAGGCAAGACAATAATACTTCGGATTAAAGGATGAGGATGTTTGAGTGGATTTAGCTACGCTGGTCGGATTAGTAATGGCTTGGGTATTAATCATTGGTACGATTGCCATGGGTTCAGGAGCATTGGTATTTATCAATGTACCTTCAATCGTGATCGTATTTGGCGGTACGATTGGGGTTGTGATGATGCGTTTCAGTCTAGGCCAATTCCTGAGTGCTTTTAAGACAGCAGGTAAGGCCTTTACCAATAAAGAAGAAACAATAGAAGAGTTAATCAGTGTGGTCGTTGACTTGGCCACGGTGGCTCGTAAAGAAGGGTTGTTGGCTTTAGAGGGTCGTGAAATTGATAACTCAGTTCTTCAAGCGGGTATCATCATGTTGGTTGATGGTCATGAGCCTGGAGTGGTACGGAGTTCACTTACGACAGAAATGAATGAAACGTTGGCGCGCCACAACATAGGTCAGGCTATTTTTAAATCAATGGGTGAGGCTGCCCCAGCGATGGGTATGATAGGCACTTTGGTTGGACTGGTTCAGATGCTCTCGAATATGTCAGATCCAAAATCGATTGGTCCTGCGATGGCGGTGGCTTTGCTAACTACGTTGTATGGGGCAATGATAGCGAATATGTTCGCATTACCGATAGCCGATAAATTGGCATTGCGAAGTATTGAAGAACAAATGAAGAAAAATATTATCATCATGAGTGTGCTCGGTATTCAAGAGGGGCAGAACCCTAAAGTGTTAGAAGAGTTGCTTAAAAATTACTTACCTTCATCCAAGCGCGATGCCGATTTGCCTGAGCCGAGTGCAAGAGTAGAAGAATGATTGACGAGCCAGAACATAAGTGTCCTCCCGAGGGCCTACCTGCTTATATGAGTACATTTGCAGATTTAATGGCTTTGATGTTGTGTTTCTTTGTTTTATTATTGTCTTTTGCCGAAATGGATGCTTTGAAATACAAAATGGTCGTCAAATCATTAGATCATGCTTTTGGTGTTCAGCGGGAAATTACAGCCAATAAAATCCCTAAAGGAACGAGCATTATTGCTCAAGAGTTCAGTCCTGGTGAACCACGCCCAACGCCTCTAAAAGAAATTCGCCAAGATACAATGGATGAGTCCCGGGATGCGCTAAAAGTGCAAATGGATGCCGAAGCGGTAGCAAAACAACAAGCAGAAGAATTGGCGAAAGAAGCCACTAAGTTTAAAGAAGCGTTGGAAGATGAAATTGCGCAAGGCCTCATTGAGATTGAAACACAGCTGCAACGCATTGTGATCAGGATCCGTGAAAAGGGATCTTTCCCCTCAGGGGATGCACGCCTTAATCGTGACTTTATACCTATATTGGATAAAATTCATGATGTCCTACTTAATACTGATGGTAAAATTGCAGTTGCAGGTCATACCGATAATGTACCAATTAATACACCGCGCTACCGATCTAACTGGGAGCTATCCACATCACGTGCTACCTCGGTGGTACATGAGCTCTTAAAAATAGGTCAGATACCAGCCGATCGCTTTGTGCTTGAAGGCTATGCTGAAACACAACCGTTAATGACAAATGGTACTGCGAAGAATCGCGCTAAAAACCGGCGTGTTGAAATTATTGTGATGAAATCAGCAGTGAAAGAGGACTTAACGGAGTCAATTTATCAGCTAAATAGAGACTACGACTCAGTTGAAGGTGAAGTCACTGATTTACAAAGACAATAACGAGGCCTTGACGTTAATTTTTATTGACGTAGTCATGTTGACATACAGGCAACATAGAATAAGAGAAAGTTAAGATAAGTCATGCAAGCATTTAATGTAGAGCAAGGAATTGTGATTCCGTTGGATAGGCCCAATGTCGATACGGATGCGATTATTCCTAAACAGTTTTTGAAATCGATTCATCGTAGTGGCTTTGGCCCTAACTTATTTGATGAATGGCGTTATTTAGATTTAGGTCAGCCGGGTGAATCATCTGAAGGTCGACCTTTAAACACTGAGTTCGTGTTGAATCAGCCTCGTTATCAGGGCGGTAACATTTTGTTAGCTCGTGAAAACTTTGGGTGTGGTTCGAGTCGTGAGCATGCTGTTTGGGCCCTAGAGGGCTTTGGTATTAGGGCGGTTATTGCGCCGAGTTTTGCAGATATTTTCTTTAATAACACCAGTAAAAATGGCATTTTGGCTATTGTTTTGGATGAAGGAGTGGTCGAGAACTTATTCCAAGCGGTCCTATCTACATCAGGTTTTGAGTTGAAGATTGATTTACCTAATCAGCAAGTGACGTTACCTGATGGCTCAATGCTTGCCTTTGAAGTTGATTCGTTTAAAAAAGATTGCCTGATAAGGGGGTTAGATGATATCGGCTTGACGTTACAACAAACTGATGACATTAAGGCCTACGAGCAACGTCGTCAGCTAGAAACGCCTTGGCTATTTCCAACGGCTTAAGTTTTCACCCTATTATAAATTAAGAAGAAATAATGACAAAAAAGATAGCCGTTTTACCTGGTGACGGTATTGGACCAGAGATTGTTGTTGAGGCCGTTAAAGTACTTGAAGCCTTAAAAATTCAAGGTTTGGATATTGAACTTGAATATGGACTAATTGGTGGGGCTGCTTATGATGAGTGTGGCACACCGTTACCGCAAGAAACTGTCGCCAATGCAAAAGCATCAGATGCCATTTTGTTGGGAGCTGTTGGTGGATATAAATGGGAATCTTTAGATATTAGTGTCCGTCCTGAAAAAGGCCTGTTGGGTATTCGTAGTGAGTTAGGTTTATTTGCTAATTTACGTCCTGCGATTTTATATCCACAATTAGCGGATGCATCTACGTTGAAACCTGAGATAGTAGCCGGGTTAGATTTGATGATCGTGCGTGAATTAACAGGTGGCATTTATTTCGGTCAGCCACGCGGAGTTCGAATACTGGAAAATGGCGAGAAAGAAGGTTTTAATACACTGGTTTATCGTGAAAGTGAGGTGAAGCGGATTGGTAAAGTGGCATTTGACATTGCGCGTAAACGTCAAGGTCGTGTCTGTTCAGTCGATAAGGCGAATGTCCTAGAATGTACTGAATTGTGGCGCGAGACCATGACGGCTTTATCCGAGCGTTATGACGATGTCGAGCTGAGCCATATGTACGTAGATAATGCGGCAATGCAGTTGGTTCGAGAACCAAAACAGTTTGATGTCATGGTGACGACCAATTTGTTTGGCGATATATTATCTGACTGTGCATCAATGTTGACAGGTTCAATTGGTATGCTGCCTTCTGCTTCTTTAGATGAAAACAGTAAGGGTATGTATGAGCCTATTCATGGATCAGCCCCTGATATTGCAGGGCAAAATATTGCAAATCCGTTGGCTACAATTTTATCTGTCGCCATGATGTTACGCTATAGCTTAAATGAAGATTCACTAGCGGATAAGATAGAAGCTGCTGTGAGTGATGTCCTTGATAAAGGGTTACGCACCGTTGATATTTATTCTGAAGGCATGACAAAAATTGGTACAGCAGAAATGGGCGACGCTGTTGTGACGGCATTAGATTAATATGAGTGAGAAAAAATTGAGTAAAAAAGTGGATGTGGCTGTTGTTGGTGCAACTGGTGCTGTGGGTGAGGCGATATTGGAAATTATGCATCAACGGAATTTCCCTGTTGGCAAAGTTTATGCTCTTGCGAGTGCCCGTTCGGCAGGTAGCCGGGTCGACTTTGGCAACCGTTCGTTATTAGTTGAAGATCTGGCAACATTTGATTTTTCAAAAGTACAAGTAGGTTTGTTTTCGCCGGGTGCGAGTGCGTCGGAAAAATATGCGCCTATTGCAGCAGCGGCCGGATGCGTGGTGATAGATAACACATCACAATTTCGCTATGATGATGATATTCCTTTGGTTGTACCTGAAGTAAATCCCGAGGCGATTGCTGATTATAAAAACAGAGGTATTATTGCTAACCCAAACTGTTCAACGATACAGATGCTGGTGGCATTAAAACCTATTTATGATGCTGTTGGGATTGAGCGGATTAATGTTGCAACTTATCAGGCGGTGTCTGGGACTGGCAAACCGGCGATGGAGGAATTGGCAAAACAAACAGCTTCTTTATTAAACGGTCGTTCTGTTGAAAATACTGTTTACCCGAAGCAAATTGCCTTTAATGTCATACCGCATATAGATGTTTTTGAAGACAACGGTTACACCAAAGAAGAAATGAAAATGGTGTGGGAAACTAAAAAGATATTAGGCGATGACCGTATTGTGGTTAACCCAACGGCAGTTAGAGTGCCTGTCTTTTATGGGCATTCAGAAGCCTTACATATTGAAACTCGCGATAAAATTTCGGCAGACGAGGCGAAAAAGCTCTTCATGGCATTTGAAGGCATTGAGCTGATCGATCGTCATGAAGATGGCGGTTACCCAACTGCGGTGAGTGATGCTTCAGGGCATGATCCAGTTTACGTCGGTCGTGTGAGAGAAGATATTTCTCACCCACGCGGATTAAACTTGTGGGTCGTGGCTGACAATGTTCGCAAGGGAGCAGCATTAAATAGTGTTCAAATTGCAGAAGTCTTGGTTGAAAAATATTTATAGTCCGTCATGATGGGACACGAGTAGTGTTGTAGAGGAGCTGGGGATGAAAACTAGAGTATTCACAATGATTGGTATGCTAGGTGGGCTAGTGATTTCAGTATCAATGCCAGCTTATTCGCTTGGACTGGGTAAAATTGAATTATCGTCAGCATTGAATGAGCCTTTTAAGGCCGAAATCCCTGTGATTGCAGCCAGTGGAGAGGAAGCTGAAACACTACAGGTTCGATTAGCTTCAAGTGATGAATTTGAACGTGCAGGTCTTGTCAAGGATGAGACGGTTAATCAGTTGAAGTTTGAAGTATCTCAGAAAGCGGATAAGGCCGTCATCATGGTCAGTTCGAAAAAGCCAATTAGAGAGCCCTTATTAGACTTCTTATTGTTGGCAAAGACCAATAATGGCCAGCTGATTCGAGAATATACAGTCTTACTCGATCCGCCGAAACATATTTTCAAAGATGCGATGCGTGCATCGAAGGGGGCGGCATCCGCAACCATCGCTCAATCCAACAAAGTGGTTAGCCAGTCGTCGCATCCTGCAGCTAATAAGATGCCACACAAAAAACCTCTTTTAGCAGGGTCAAAGAGTTATGGGGAAACATCAAGGACAGATACATTATGGGATATCGCCTTAAAAACGAGACCGAGCCATGATGTGTCAATCCACCAGATGATGATCGCTTTAGTAAAACAGAACGAGCGTGCCTTTATCAATCAAAATATTAATGGTCTGAAAAGTGGCTACACTTTGATGATTCCTTCAGCTGATGAAATTCGACAATTAAATAAACAACAAGCTGTTTCGGTGGTCAAACAACAAAATAGTGCATGGAAAAATCGCAATACAGGATATCAATCTGGAGAAGGACCGACTGCATCAGTTGTCGCCTCGCAACGAGTAAAACCGGATGCTTTGCAAGATCTTAAGGTTGAAGAAGTATTACCCACCCTTTCTGTTCCCGAACCAGCGAGAGAGTCGGCACCTCGTTTGCAGCTGCTTGGCTCCAATGATGACAAAGTATTGAGTGATAATGATTTGGCACCATTTGGTAATGAGAAAGTCCAGAAACTCAGTGACCAATTAACTCTAGCTCAAGAAGTCATTGAAGGCCAGCAGCAAGAAAACATTGATATTAAATCGCGTATGGCTGCGATGGAAGAACAGATTCAAACTTTGCGGAAGCTGATTTCATTGCAAGATCCTGATTTGGCTAAATTACAAAGTAAATTAGAACAAGAAGCTGCCGAGGCAGGAAAGCGGGCTAAAAGTCCAAAACTAGATGAGTTAACAGAACAGATACAGGCTGATTTAAATGTTGAAGAAACATTGGCCAGTAATGAACAGAATATAGAATTAGATGACTCCATGACTAAGGTAAATGAACGTGATTCAGATGCTCTTGCAGTAGTCGACTCCCAAGTTGTTGTTGCATCATTGGACGACATTACAAAACCACACCCTTTGACGTTATTAGAAAAAATACAAGCTTTTCTAACTGAGCATAAATTACAAGCATTATTGGGTGTTTTAGGTCTTTTGTTAGCACTCTTTTTCATCGGTCGCAAACGAGCCGAGGATGAAGAAAAAGTGTCATGGGACCAAGCTGTAGAGAATATTAAATCTCCTGCAGTGCCCCTAGCCACGCAACCATCAGCGCCGATAGATGATACCAAACCAGTCCCAGACGTTGAGCCTGAACCACTGAAAACAGTTAATGATTCAATTAAAGACGCTGATATTTATGTCAGTTATGGTGATTATGACAAAGCGGGTCAGGTATTAAAAGCGGCTCATAACGACGTGCCTTCTGATATGGTGATTATACAAAAACTACTGTTCACCTACTACAAGCAGGGTGACTCACAGGCTTTTACCGAATTAGCTCGCCGATACAATGTTGACCGAGAATCAATGGAATGGATTGAAGTTGCTGATTGGGGCCGTGAGATAGATGCAGATGAGCTTCTATTTGCTGAGCCTGTAGTTGAGGAGCCTGTAATTGATTTAGCAGAATTAGAATCAGGCCTAACCTTAACATTAGATGAGGATATAGAGGGTCAGGCAACGACAGGAAAGATCGGATCGGATAGTGAGCTATTAGATTTCACAACAGAATTAGACACCACAGAAACGCTTGATATCAATGATGATGATGTTAATAATACCGCTGTGGAAGTCGACCTAGAAACAGATACCGTTGAATCAAACGAGTTATCCTTCTCTTCAGAATTTGATGAAAATAGTTCAGATATTAATGGACTTGATGCTATCAAAGACAGTGAGCTTGAGGCTGCGACAATTGCGTTATCTGGTGAAGAAGATGCCAATGAACTTGAGTTTGATCTTAGTGATTTTGATCAAATAGACGAAGCAGAAACAAAATTAGACTTGGCTAGGGCGTATGTTGAAATGGGTGATCCTGACGGCGCAAAGAGCATTTTGGAAGAGGTTGTGGCTGAAGGTGATGCAAGTCAACAGTCTCGGGCCAAAACATTACTGAACGAACTATCATAAGTAGGGTGGAATGGGGCGGATTGCTTTAGGTGTCGAATATGATGGTACTAGGTTTGCGGGTTGGCAAATCCAGAATGAACAACGAACCGTTCAAGGGTGTTTAACAAAGGCGATTAGTTTCGTTGCTAACCAACCTGCAAAAACAGTGGCGGCTGGCCGCACCGATTCGGGTGTGCATGCCCTGCAACAAGTTGTGCATTTTGATACTGATGCGGTACGTGAGCAGCGTAATTGGATCCTAGGTTTAAATACTAACTTGCCTTCGGATATGAATGTCGTTTGGGCACACCCCGTTGATGATGGTTTTAGCGCACGCTTTTCAGCAGTCAAACGGACTTATCGATATATTATTTTAAACCGTGTGAGTCGTTCTTCGATTAGCCATAATCGAATGAGTTGGTATTTCCAAAAATTGGATGCTGATTGGATGCAGGCGGCAGCAGATTTACTGGTGGGGCATCATGATTTTTCTGCTTTTCGAGCAAAAGAATGCCAGGCTAAGAGTCCTTTTAAAACAATAGATGCTATCACCGTCACTAGACAAGGAGACTGTATTGCAATTGACGTGATTGGTCAGTCTTTCTTACATCATATGGTGAGAAATATTGTAGGTGTACTCGTCCCTGTCGGAGAAGGTAATCGCCCTATTTCTTGGGCATCAGAAGTGCTTGAAAGTCGTGAACGTGCCCAAGGTGGCGTTACTTCACCACCAGAGGGGTTATATTTTGTGAATGTTGAATATCCTGACTATTACGCACTTCCTACAGTGTCGACTTTTCCAGTGGTCTGGTAGAATGTATAATTGATTTTTATGCTCAAACTATACCGATGAGAACACGTGTCAAAATTTGTGGTGTAACACGGCGCCAAGATGCTGAATTTGCTGCTGAAATGGGCGTTGATGCTATTGGTCTTGTATTCTATTCTGCAAGCCCGAGAGCCGTGACGATTGCGCAAGCCGCAAAGCTGGTAAAAGGTCTACCGCCATTTGTCAGTATCGTAGGGTTATTTGTTGACGCTGCGGTGTCAGAAGTAGAACTGAGTTTAGCGGCATTACCGATTGATATTTTGCAATTTCATGGTGATGAGAGTCCAGACTATTGCGCGCAGTTCAATATGCCCTACATGAAAGCTATTAGGATGCAACCGGAGACTGACTTGGTGATACTAGCTGAGCAATATCATGAAGCAGCAGCTTTGTTACTAGATAGCTATCAAACTGGGGTTCCTGGTGGAACAGGACAGGTGTTTGATTGGTCTATGATACAGAAAATAGATATGCCAATTATTTTGGCTGGTGGTTTGACCATCGATAATGTGGCGACTGCAATACAACAGGTACAACCTTATGCTGTTGATGTCAGTGGTGGGGTTGAGGAAAACAAAGGCATTAAAAATAGACTGAAAATAAGTGCTTTTATGCAAGAGGTAAAAAATGGCTAAGCGAATGGAAGAAAACTACTACGATACCTACCCAGACGAGCGAGGTCATTTCGGGCCTTATGGCGGCCGTTTTGTTGGCGAGACCTTAATGTCTGCTATCTATGCTTTGGAAGAAGCGTACAAGCTTTATAAGGATGACCCCGATTTCCAAGCAGAAATCGATCGTGATCTGGCTGAATTTGTGGGCCGTCCTTCTCCTGTTTACTTTGCTGAGAATTGGACCAATCGTATCGGTGGCGCAAGGATTTATCTAAAACGTGAAGACTTAAACCATACTGGTGCGCATAAGATTAACAACACCATTGGTCAAGCGCTACTTGCTAAACGGATGGGTAAAAAAAGGATTATCGCTGAAACTGGAGCAGGCCAACATGGCGTAGCAAGTGCAACAGTTGCTGCTCGTTTAGGAATGGAATGCGTTGTCTATATGGGGGCAGAGGATGTAAAACGACAAGCTCAGAATGTCTACCGAATGAAGTTACTTGGTGCTGAGGTTATTCCTGTTGAATCAGGGTCTAAAACACTCAAAGATGCACTAAATGAAGCATTACGTGACTGGGTTGCGAATGTTGATGAAACATTTTATATCATTGGTACTGTGGCTGGACCGCACCCTTATCCAGCAATGGTACGTGATTTTCAAGCAATAATTGGACGTGAATCACGTCATCAGATGTTAAATAAGACCGGAAAGCTACCTGATGCATTAGTCGCTTGTATTGGCGGTGGTTCTAACGCCATTGGTCTGTTCCACCCATTTATTAATGATAAATCAGTTGCAATGTATGGTGTTGAAGGCGCTGGCCACGGTATTGAAACAGGGCAACATTCTGCTGCTTTATGTGCAGGCACTCCAGGTGTGCTGCATGGTAACCGCACCTATCTAATTCAAGATGCGCGTGGCCAAATCACAGACACGCATTCAATATCCGCTGGTTTAGACTATCCGGGTGTTGGACCTGAACATGCTTGGTTAAAAGATATCGGGCGTGCTATCTATGTTTCTGTAACGGATGATGAAGCACTAGCAGCATTTCATGATCTAACCCGTTCTGAAGGAATCATTCCTGCGTTAGAAACCAGTCATGCTTTGGCTTATGCGAGTAAGTTAGCGGCAACAATGTCGGCTGATCAAACCATTTTGATTAATTTGTCCGGTCGTGGTGATAAAGACATGCATACGGTAGCATCATTAGCCGGTTTAAAAGTTTAAAGGGTTAGGAATAAAAAAGATGAGTCGTATTAGTCAATGCTTTGAGCAATTGAAAGCCGATGGGCAAACTGCATTAATTCCTTATATCACAGCAGGTGATCCAGAGCCTTGGATGACAGTGTCAATGTTACATGCCTTAGTAGAAGCAGGCGCTAACTTGTTGGAGTTAGGAATTCCTTTTTCTGATCCTATGTGTGATGGCCCAGTCATTCAAAAAGCCCATGAAAGAGCGCTTAAAGTTGACATGACGCTTGTACATGTTTTGGAAATGGTGGCTCAATTCAGACAGAAAGACACTGAAACCCCCATCATTCTTATGGGGTATGCCAATCCATTGGAAGCAATGGGCTATACCGCGTTTGCACAAATGGCACAAAAAGCAGGCGTAGATGGCGTTCTTACTGTTGATATGCCACCTGAAGAGTCTGATACCTTTATGCCGACGATGGAAGCACACGGTATAGATACTATCTTTTTAGTGGCTCCAACAACAACAGAAGCAAGAATGGCCAAGATTGCACAACATGCTAAAGGCTTTGTTTACTATGTGTCATTGAAGGGCGTCACTGGATCAGCCTCGATAGATGTATCGCAATTAGCTGATAAGCTGGCAATGCTCAGGCAGTATACGGATTTACCTTTGGGTGTTGGTTTTGGTATTCGTGATGGCCAATCAGCTGCAGCAGTTTCAGATGTTGCAGATGCGGTGGTAGTTGGGAGCACATTAGTGAATTGTATCGCTGAACATGAACATAACCTAGAATCATTGCCTGCTGCATTAGCGGGTTTAGTAGCAGAGATGCGGCATGCGATTAATGCACGTGATATGGCAAAGTAGTCAGAAATAACACTTTTATTAGGGTCACATTATGAGTTGGTTTGAGAAAATATTACCTTCAAAAATACAGACGACGATTCGTAGTCGCTCAGTTCCAGAAGGGGTATGGTGTAAATGTCCAGCCTGTGACAGCGTATTGTACCGAGCTGAA
>JBLIIN010000010.1:0-20574 GCA_047635075.1 Methylophagaceae bacterium
GAATGATTACGCCCGCTATTGAGCAGGCTCTGACAGGTTGCCATGCTCTGTTATTAGAAGCGAATCATGACATAACGATGTTGGATAATGGGGAATACCCCGATCACTTGAAGTATCGGGTCTCTGGCAAAATGGGCCACCTAAACAATTTGCAGTCTAGTAATTTGTTAAAAAAAATTGATACCAGCCAATTGCAACATATTATGGCAATGCATTTGAGTGAAAAAAACAATCATCCTGACATCGTTAAGAAAGCATTTTCAGAGGCATTGAATTGCGAGCAAGATTGGATTGGCATTGCCAATCAAGCATTAGGGTTTACTTGGCGAGAAATAGCGTGAAGCTAAGTTGAGATAACAAGAGAGAATAGTAATGGAAAAAAGACAAGAGTTGTACGCGGGTAAGGCTAAAAGTGTTTTTAAAACTGATGATGACGATTTCGTTATCCTTAGCTTCCGCGATGATACCTCAGCATTCGATGGCGAAAAAGTAGAGCAGTTAAGCCGTAAAGGTGAGATTAACAATAAATTTAATGCCTTTGTAATGAACCACTTGCAAGCTTCCGGGATTCCTACTCATTTTGAACGTCTTTTGAGCGCAAACGAATCACTGGTTAAAAGTATGGAAATGATGCCCGTGGAATGTGTGGTAAGAAATGTTGCATCAGGTAGCTTGTGTCGTCGATTAGGTGTTGAAGATGGCCTTGAACTCAGTCCACCGATCTTCGAGTTTTTTTTGAAAAATGATGTATTACATGACCCTATGATCAATGAATATCATATCGAAACGTTTGGGTGGGCCAAAGCCACTGACGTCGAGGCAATGAAAAATCTCACCTTCAAAGTCAATGACGTACTTCAAGCAATGTTTTCTGATGCAGGGATGATCTTGGTTGACTACAAACTCGAGTTTGGTTTGTTTAAAGGAGATGTGATTTTAGGTGATGAGTTTAGCCCTGATGGCTGCCGGATCTGGGATGCAAAAACACGTAAAAAGCTAGATAAGGATCGATTTAGACAGGGTTTAGGTGGCGTTATTGAAGCCTATGAAGAAGTGGCTTTAAGAATTGGTGTACCTCTTTAAAAAATGATTAAGAATGAGCCAATTTAGCTTGTTCGATTGTCTTCGTGTCTTTACAAACAGAGTGCTGATGCCGAAGATGACAAATTAGTTTAGTGCGGCTGTCCAAGTAATTTTATGCCCGGCACGTAATGGAATTAACGTTTGTTGATTGCACTCATATGAGGTAGGTACATCCCAGCTTTTCTTTGTCAAGGTAACCGTCTTAGTATTACGAGGCAAGTGGTAAAAGTCGGGTCCAAAATGACTGGCGAAGCCCTCTAACTTGTCTAGTGCATCAGCTTGCTCAAAGGCCTCCGCATAGAACTCTAACGCCGCGTGAGCACTGTAAATACCGGCACAGCCACAGGCACTTTCTTTTGCATCTTGAGCATGCGGTGCACTATCAGTTCCCAAGAAAAAGCAGGGGTTACCGCTCGTTGCAGCTTCCAGTAGGGCTTCTTGATGACGACGACGCTTTAAGATGGGCAGACAGTAGTGATGCGGCCTGACGCCACCGACAAGTAAATCGTTGCGATTTAGCAATAAGTGATGCGCTGTGATTGTCGCTGCTATATTGGCATTTTCATTCATCACAAATTCCACTGCATCTGCTGTAGTAATATGCTCAAGCACAATTCTTAGGGTTGGATGAGTGCGCATTAATGGGGCTAATATACGGTCTATAAACACTTTCTCTCGGTCAAAAATATCAATATCGTGGTCAGTGACTTCGCCATGAATGAGAAGTGGCATTCCAACATGAGCCATTTGAGCAAGTGCTGCATGACAGTGCTTTAAATCAGTAACACCGGCATCTGAGTTTGTCGTTGCCCCGGCAGGATAAAGTTTGATCCCCTGAATGTAGCCGGAATCATGTGCTTTTTGAATCTCATCAACCGTCGTGTTGTCGGTCAGGTACAAAGTCATTAGCGGCTGAAATTCTTTGCCATTAGGAACGCTATCAAATATGCGTTGTCGATAAGCTAGTGCTTGTTCGGTTGTAGTGACTGGGGGAGCTAGGTTGGGCATAACGATAGCACGAGAAAAATAACGGCTGGTATCAGTGACAGTTCTACATAGAGCGGCACCATCGCGCAAATGTAAGTGCCAGTCGTCAGGTTGAGTAATTGTCAATCGCATTTTTAGGGCCTTAGTTGCAAGCGAGTATTATGCCATAGCCAATAACAAAGAGCAGGGTAAAATGAGTATATTTGTTACTAACAAAAGTGGCTTTAAGCGTCATTCTTCTTGACCTTAAGACCCATAACAAGTAAATTTGCAGGTTAATATTTCTGAGCGATTTATCGCAATGACAACTAAAAAGGTGAACAGGTGGAATTAAGCGGCGGTGAAATTCTAGTTCGTTGTTTGAAAGACGAGGGTGTTGAATTTCTATTTGGCTATCCTGGTGGTGCTGTGCTTCACATTTATGATGCACTTTATCAGCAAGATGATGTTAAACATATATTGGTACGTCATGAACAAGCAGCCACTCACGCGGCTGACGGGTATGCACGTGCAACAGGTAAAACAGGCGTCGTTTTAGTCACGTCAGGCCCGGGAGCTACTAATGCTGTGACAGGGATTGCGACTGCTTATATGGATTCAATTCCAATGGTCGTCATTACCGGTCAGGTGCCATCATCAGTAATTGGTAGTGATGCGTTTCAAGAAGTCGATGCCGTTGGAATTACACGCCCATGCGTGAAACATAACTTTTTAGTCAAAGATATAAAAGATCTAGCTGAAACAATGAAAAAAGCATTTTATGTTGCTGGCACCGGTCGCCCGGGCCCTGTGGTTGTCGATGTACCAAAAGACATTACAGATCCTGCGATAAAAATACCTTATTTTTATCCGGAAGAAATCTCGATGCGATCGTATCAACCCACAATCATTGGCCATCCAGGCCAAATTAGGCGTGCTGTAGATTTGTTATTGTCAGCTAAGAAGCCGATGATTTACACTGGTGGTGGTGTCATTTTAGGTAATGCAACACATGAATTACGCACCTTTGTTAAGCTACTTGATTTTCCGGTTACTACCACACTAATGGGGCTAGGTTCAATCCCTCATGATGATAAGCAATTCCTCGGGATGTTGGGAATGCACGGAACTTATGAAGCCAATATGGCGATGCATGAATGCGATGTGCTAATGGCTGTTGGCGCTCGTTTTGATGACCGAGTAACTGGCAAAATTGCAGAATTTTGTCCGGATGCGAAAATTATCCATATTGACATAGATCCCTCATCGATATCGAAAACGATTACCGTTGATGTACCCATCGTCGGAGATGTCGCCGGTGTATTGCAAGAAATGAATACTGCATTGAAAACGACAACCAAACAGATCAACAAGAAAGAGGTTGAAGCCTGGTGGAGTACTATCAATACTTGGCGAGCAAAAGACTGCATGACTTACAGCATGGAAGGTGTTGAAATTAAACCGCAAAAAGCGGTTGAATTAGTGCATAAAATCACCAAAGGCGATGCTTACATCACCTCTGACGTGGGCCAACATCAAATGTGGGCAGCACAATATTACGGTTTCAGTAAACCAAATCGGTGGATTAACTCAGGTGGTTTAGGCACGATGGGCTTTGGGCTGCCAGCGGCTATGGGCGTCCAGTTAGCTTATCCTGACGAAACGGTCGTTTGTATCACGGGAGAAGGCAGCATTCAGATGTGTATTCAGGAATTATCGACTTGTTTACAATATGGATTGCCAATTAAAATAATTGCCTTAAACAACCGTTATCTGGGCATGGTACGGCAATGGCAAGAGTTCTTTTATGAAAATCGTTATTCTCATTCTTACATGGAATCCTTACCCGATTTTGTTAAGTTAGCTGAGAGCTACGGGCACGTTGGAATGCGTATTGAAAACCCCGATGAATTGGAATCAAAACTCGAGGAAGCATTTGCGATGAAAGATCGTCTGGTCTTTGTTGACATTGTCACGGATCAATTGGAGAACGTGTATCCGATGATTGCCAATGGCAAAGGGCATCATGAAATGCACATGTCACCTCACTGTGAACATCCACAAAGTCCAGAAAGAGAACTTGCATAATGCGCCATATCATTTCCATTTTGATTGAAAACGAAGCAGGCGCACTCTCTCGCGTAGCAGGCTTGTTTTCAGCTCGTGGCTACAATATCGAATCATTGACAGTGGCACCGACAGAAGATCCGTCACTGTCAAGAATGACAATAGTGACAACAGGAACAGACCGGGTAATTGAGCAAATTACCAAGCAATTGAACAAATTAATAGACGTTGTTAAATTACAAGATCTGACTGACGGGCCTTATATCGAACGTGAAATGATGTTGTTGAAAGTGGCTGCTGAAACAGAAGGAGCACAACAACAATTAAGACGCCAACTGAATGTTTTTGAAGGTCACTTAATTGACCATACATCGACCACAATGACAATTCAGTTGACCGAGACGGGTGAACAGCTTGATTCATTTATTGCCGCCCTAGCAGACTATGAGATTCTAGAGACAGTTCGCTCCGGCCTGTCAGGCATTGCGCGCGGTGATAAGTACTTAAAAGTTTGAACAGAATTAATTGTATTTTAAAATATTTACTAAGGAACTAAAATAATGAGTTTGAATGTGTATTACGACAAGGATTGTGATTTATCAATCGTCAAAGGAATGAAAGTTACAATCGTCGGATATGGCTCGCAAGGCCATGCCCATGCTTGTAACTTAAAAGACTCAGGGGTTGACGTCACGGTTGCCCTTCGTGCAGGTTCGTCATCTATTGCTAAAGCGGAAGCAGAGGGCCTGAAAGTCACTGACACCAAAAGTGCGGTGGCCAGTGCTGATTTGGTGATGATATTAACACCGGATGAATTTCAATCTCAACTTTACAGGGATGAAATTGAGCCAAACTTAAAGCAGGGTGCGATATTAGCCTTTGCGCATGGTTTCTCGATTATTTATAACCAAGTGGTTCCAAGACAAGATCTTGATGTCATCATGATTGCACCAAAAGCCCCCGGCCATACCGTCCGTAGTGAATTTGTGAAAGGTGGCGGTATTCCTGATTTAATTGCGATTCACCAAGACGCATCAGGCAAGGCGAAAGAAATCGCATTGTCATACGCAGCTGGTGTTGGTGGTGGTCGTACAGGCATTATTGAAACAACATTCCGTGATGAAACTGAAACGGATTTATTTGGTGAACAAGCGGTTTTATGTGGTGGTGCAGTTGAACTTGTTAAAGCCGGTTTTGAAACATTAACGGAAGCGGGTTATGCCCCGGAAATGGCTTACTTCGAGTGCTTACACGAATTGAAATTAATAGTTGATCTGATGTACGAAGGCGGAATTGCCAACATGAATTACTCAATTTCAAACAATGCTGAATATGGTGAGTATGTCACAGGCCCTAAGATCATTAATGAAGAAAGTCGCTGGGCAATGCGTGAAGCATTGAAAGACATTCAAGAAGGTAAATACGCTAAGAAGTTCATTTTAGAAGGTCAATCAGGCTACCCGGAAATGACGTCTATGCGTCATATTAATGCAGAACACCCCATTGAAAAAACAGGGGCTAAATTGCGTGAGATGATGCCATGGATTCAAAAAATCGTTGATAAGTCTAAAAACTAAGTAAATTTAGTTTGAAAAAACGGGGACAGTTATGACAACGTAACCGTCCCCGTTTTGTCTGTGGCACTCCCACATGGCATACTGTTAACTCTAAATGTTCAATAAGGAAACGCTCCTAAATGACACCGAGCAAAAAACCACAACGTCGCGGTATTTACTTACTGCCTAACCTATTTACTACAGCGGGATTGTTTGCAGGCTTCTACGCAATTATAGCTGCTATTAGAGGGGACTTTGAATCTGCTGCGATTGCGATTTTTGTGGCGATGATTATGGATGGGTTTGATGGCCGAATTGCGAGGATGACTAACACGCAAAGTGATTTCGGCGCTGAATACGATAGTTTAGCAGATATGGTGTCATTTTGTTTAGCCCCCGCTTTAGTGATGTATCAATGGGCGTTGTTGGATATGGGGAAAGTAGGGTGGATGGCCGCATTTATTTATGCTGCTTGTGGTGCATTGCGACTAGCAAGATTCAATACTCAAATAGGGATAGCCGATAAACGATATTTCCAAGGATTAGCCAGTCCCGCTGCCGCTGCTTGTCTTGCTGGCTGGGTTTGGGTTGGCAGTAGCAATCATATCGGCTCTGATATCGCCTCTTTAATTGCTTTACCGTTAACCTTCATCTGCGGTATTTTAATGGTAAGTACGTTGAGATATCACAGCTTTAAGGAGTTGAACTTACGTGGCAAAATCCCTTTTGTGGTCGTTTTGGTACTAATGCTGGGTCTTGCATTAATTGCTATCGACCCCCCTTTGATTTTGTTCATAGGCTTTTTTGCCTATGCTTTATCTGGGCCAATTTTCACGCTGACAAAGTTGCGCCAGCATAAATCAGAACGCCAACAAGACAAATAAAGAGACTTGGCAACCGCCTTGATTCAGCTTAGAATGTAGAAACATGAATATTCATAAGACATATTACATATCAATAGCAATGCAATCTGTATTGCTATGTACCTGTTCGTCTCTTTATTGCCCAAGCTCCCTGCTACGACTGCCCTAGTGGCATACAGACCTAGTACAAAACCCCGTCGGCGAGACTGCTGGCAAACAATCCCATTATTACAAAGTCTGCAAAAAAGTGGAGCAGGAAATGAGTGACAAATTAATTATTTTTGATACAACCTTGAGAGATGGTGAACAGAGTCCTGGCGCCTCAATGACCAAGGATGAAAAAGTACGCATTGCGAAATCGTTAGAACGCATGAAAGTTAATATCATCGAAGCAGGTTTTCCTATTGCCAGTGTGGGTGATTTTGAGTCTGTAAAAGCAGTGGCAAATGCAGTCACTGAAAGTCGAGTATGTGCATTGGCAAGGGCTTTAGATAAAGATATTGACCGTGCGGGTGAGGCGCTAAAAGGAGCCAAGGCTTCACGTATTCATACGTTTATTGCAACATCGCCAATCCATATGAAAATGAAATTACGTATGGAACCTGAACAAGTCATAGAAAATGCAGTTAAGGCCGTACTTAGAGCCCGACAATATACTGATGATGTGGAATTTTCGCCAGAAGATGCTGGAAGAAGCGATCCTGACTTTTTATGCCGAATTTTAGAAGCAGTAATCGATGCCGGTGCAACAACATTAAATATACCCGACACCGTTGGTTACAATGTGCCGCAACAGTTTGGTCAGTTGATCCACACCTTACGCGAACGTATTCCTAATTCCGATAGGGCCATTTTTTCAGTTCACTGTCACAATGACTTAGGTTTGGCAGTCGCCAACTCATTAGCAGCAGTTATGAACGGAGCTCGTCAGGTTGAATGCACTATTAATGGATTGGGAGAACGTGCAGGTAATGCAGCATTGGAAGAAGTCGTCATGGCTGTTAGAACACGCCAAGATCTATTCGAGTGTGATACAGAGATTGATACAACACAAATTGTTGCGGTATCTCGCTTAGTTTCCGGTATTACGGGTTTTGCAGTTCAGCCGAATAAAGCCATTGTTGGTGCAAATGCGTTTGCCCATGAATCAGGTATTCATCAAGACGGTGTATTGAAAAACCGTGAAACCTACGAAATAATGCGCGCTGAGGATGTTGGGTGGAATACTAATCGAATGGTATTAGGTAAACATTCTGGTCGCAACGCGTTTAGAACTCGCCTTGAAGAACTCAGTATTACCTTTGACTCAGAAACCGAGCTTAATGCAATTTTTCAGCGCTTTAAGGAATTAGCAGATAAAAAGCATGAAATATTCGATGAAGATATTCAAGCTTTAGTGAGCGAGAGTATTACCCCTGAGAATGAACGCGTGAAGTTAATCTCATTGAAAGTGACCAGTGAAACGGGTGAAACCCCTACTGCGAGAGTGACATTGTGTATCGATGAGGTAGAAACACAGGCTGAAATGAGTGGTGGAGGCCCAGTCGATGCCGCATTTCGTGCTATTGAAGAAATTGTGCACAGTCAAACTGAATTACAACTATACTCAGTCAACAACATTACTAGTGGGACTGATTCACAAGGTGAAGTGAATATCAGACTTGAAAAAGGCGGTCGAATTGTCAGTGGACAAGGTGCCGATACTGATATTGTAATTGCATCCGTTAAAGCTTATCTACATGCCTTAAACAAAATCACTAAGCCGGCTGAACGAGCCCACCCACAGATTTAATCATGTTGAACTCTAAACAGGTATTTTTGCTCTCGGAAATGGGAATACCTACCTGGCAATTACGTCAGGATATCGCGGTAGAACACCCTAGCCAATTGGACTTAATTAAAGATGTCAAAGTAGACAACATCGAATTATTAAGGCGTATCGAGTCGGCATCGTGGTGGGTCTGTCATGATAGTGACAGTTCGCAACAAATTGAGCGGCTAATACAAGCAATGTTATTATCTATTGGTATCCTTCTCCTTGACGTTTGTATACTGACACCGTCTGAGCTGAAAGCTATTGCTTCTGAAGACATCAGCAATTCACACCATAAACGTTTGCTGATATTTGGTGAGTTGGTTACTAAGCAAATATTTGGTGCCTCAGCAACAATAGAACAATTACTTTATGAGCCGCAATTATCATTCAGGTCAAAACTAATAACAATTGTGGGTCTAGATTTAGACACCTTACTGAAATCACCTGAAAATAAAAAACAAGCCTGGCAAAACCTTCGGCTTGCAAAGCAAATAGCTTAAGTTGGATATGCAGGATAAAATCACCTTACGTGAAATGATAAAAACTGACCTTGTTGACGTTGCAGATATAGAAAAACAAAGCACACCTTTTCCGTGGTCATTAAAGCATTTTGAAGACTGCTTCAAAGTAGGATATCCAGCATGGGTAATGTGTGATGGCGAGGAACGTATTGTTAGTTTTGTTGTCATACAAAAAGTGATAGATGAGCTGCACATACTCAACATTTGTGTCCATAGACAACATCAAAGACAAGGCCTAGGTAAAGCAATGCTGAATCATATTATCCAGTATGCCAAGCAGATAGGCTCAGCTCTAATTTTATTAGAAGTCAGACGTTCAAACAATAAAGCACAGTCGCTTTATTGTCAGACAGGGTTTAATGAGATGTCTGTACGCCAAGGCTACTACCCAGCAGAACATGGGCGTGAAGATGCGATTTTAATGGGACTTGACCTTGATTTACAGTCCTTATTTAGCGCAATCTCATAAAGATTTGCTTTGGTTCTATCGCTCACTTAGACTAACCAGCTCAATGAACACATACCTCAATTTTAGGAGATTCTACGATGGCTTATGAATTACCGGCTTTACCTTATGCAGACGACGCACTTGAACCTACTATTTCAGCTGAAACAATTGGATTTCATTACGGTAAGCATCACCAAACATATGTGACAAACCTGAACAATCTTGTGCCAGGAACAGAATTTGAAGGCTTGTCATTAGAAGATATAATCATGAAAGCGGATGGCGGTATCTTCAATAACGCTGCGCAAATATGGAATCACACTTTCTACTGGAATGGACTTACACCAAACGGCCGAGATAGCGTAACAGGTGATTTAGCCGCTGCAATTGACACCACTTTTGGCTCTTTTGCCGAATTCAAGGCGCTGTTCTCAAAATCTGCGGCGACAAACTTTGGTGCAGGATGGACTTGGTTAGTTAAAAATGAAGCGGGCAGCCTAGAGATCGTTAATACAACCAACGCGGGCAACCCATTAACAGCCGGGTACACACCATTACTTACATGCGATGTTTGGGAGCATGCTTATTACATTGATTTCCGTAATGCACGGCCAAAATATGTTGAAGCTTTTTGGGGCCTCGTTAACTGGGAATTTGTCACAGACAACTTTGCAGCTTAAAAGTCTCTCAATTGATCTTTAAGAAAGTGTGACGGTTGAAGCAAGACTTTGCTAACAGCCTAAGAACACGATAAAATGAATACCATAGATAATGGCAGTTTCTTATGAAACTGCCATTTTTCGCTTAAACAGTCTCGGCTTCACCTAAGATACTAAATGAGTTAACACCATGACAGAGTCAGTTATGCCTACCTATGGCCGCCTTGATGTGGCCTTTACAAGGGGAGAAGGGGCTTGGTTATACGATGAGAAAGGCGAAGCCTACCTTGATGCTTTGAGTGGCATAGCTGTCTGTAATTTAGGACATTGTCATCCTGCCGTATCACGTGCCATTTCGGAACAAGCCCATACATTAATACACACTTCTAATGTTTATCATGTCCCCTTGCAATCAGAATTAGCAACAAAACTCACCGAGCTATCGGGTATGTCACAGGCTTTTTTCTGTAACTCTGGTGCTGAAGCCAACGAAACAGCAATAAAAATAGCCCGCAAATATGGTCACAGTAAAGGGATTGATAAACCTGTAATTATTGTCATGGATGGCAGTTTTCATGGCCGCACAATGGCCACACTGACCGCGACAGGAAACCCCAAAGTTCATGCCGGATTTGAGCCCTTGGTTCCTGGGTTTGTAAGAGTACCTTATAACGATATTGACGCGTTAAGAATGGCTATTAGTCATTGGCCTGAGGCTGTGGCAATTATGCTTGAACCAGTTCAAGGCGAGGGTGGAATAAAAGTACCCGATGTTGATTATTTAGACAAAGTACGTGGCTTGTGTACTCAAGGTAAATTACTCATGATGCTTGACGAAGTTCAGACAGGAGTCGGTAGAACGGGTAAATGGTTTGCGTATCAATATGCGGAAGACGTCCTGCCCGACGTGCTTATGCTTGCCAAAGGGTTAGGCAATGGGATGCCGATTGGTGCCTGTTTAGTCTCTGGACCCGGAGTGGGCGTATTGGCCCCCGGAAATCATGGCTCAACATTTGGCGGCAACCCATTGGCTTGTCGTGCGGCTTTAGCGGTACTAAAAACAATAGAGTCTAATAGCTTATTAGCTCATGTCACTATGATGAATCAACAAATCATGGGGGCTTTTGAGCATGTCTTAGGGAATATCGAGGGGGTTCAATTGCGTTCAAAAGGATTTATGATAGGGGTCGAGTTGCCCATGGTTTGCACTGAATTAGTAGAACAGGCATTGGCAAAGAAAGTGTTGATAAACGTTACTGCAGATAAAGTGATTCGTTTGCTTCCGCCGTTAATAATGACAACCAGTGAAGCGAATAAAATGGTTAATACCGTCAGCGATTTAGTCCTGGCATTTATGGCATCACAAACTGTAGAGAGCGTTGCATAAAATGAGACATTTTCTAACATTAAAAGACTTGTCACCAGCTGAATTAGAGCAACTTATCACGCGTGCAATCGCGTTGAAAGCCCAACATCGCAATGGTGAAATATACGAACCGCTTAAAAACAAAGTGCTTGGAATGATTTTTGAAAAGTCATCAACACGAACACGCGTTTCTTTCGAATCAGCGATGATTCAATTTGGTGGCGGTTCTATATTTCTATCTCCTAACGATACCCAACTAGGCCGTGGTGAACCCATTGAAGACTCGGCTCGAGTGATATCAAGCATGGTAGACATGGTGATGCTCCGTACCTTTGAGCACGATAAAATAGAACAGTTTGCATATTATTCTTCTGTGCCGGTCATTAACGCACTGACAGATGATTATCATCCTTGTCAGCTATTAGCCGATATGCAAACTTATGTTGAACATCGCGGCAGTATTAAAGGTAAAACGGTTACATGGGTGGGAGATGGTAATAATATGTGCCACTCATACATTAATGCGGCGGAGCAGTTTGGCTTTAATTTAAACATTGCAACGCCGGATGCTTACAAGCCAATTCATACGATTGTTGACAATGCGACAGCGAAGGTTAGTTTATTCGATAACGTCAACGACGCCGTTAAGAATTCAGATTTGATCGTGACGGATGTCTGGGCGAGTATGGGTCAAGAAGAAGAGCAGAAAAAAAGAGAACTCGCCTTTGCAGACTTTCAAGTGACAGAACAGGTAATGGCTTTAGCGAACCCTGATGCCTTATTCATGCACTGTTTACCTGCGCATCGCGGTGAAGAAGTGTCAGCTGGCATTATTGATGGTCAGCAGAGTGTTGTTTGGGATGAAGCTGAAAATAGGCTGCATGCACAAAAAGCATTATTAGAGTTTTTAAATGCTAATAACTAAGCTGATCACTCAAGGCTGTTAATCGACTAACAGTGCCAATATCAGACCATTGCCCTCGATAAACTTCCCCAGAGGCTTGTTTTGCATTGATGGCTTTGACTAATATGGGTTTCAATGGCATTGGCTTTGAGGGTAAGTCTGCAAACAGCGAAGGGTGATACAAGCCCATACCACTATAAGTGTATTTTTCAGGCCCGTCTTCTGTTATTAACCCAGAGGACAATGCAAAGTCACCGCTAGGGTGATGCTCAGGGTTAGGCACTAGCACCAAATAACAGGACTCATTTTCGGCCAATGTTCTAGTGGCTAAATGGGCGAAGGGATAATCAGTCCAAATATCACCATTAACGACCAAAAAAGGCCCATCACCGAGTAAAGGTAAGGCATTGATAATACCGCCAGCCGTTTCAAGTCGACCTTGATGTTCGTTTGAGTATTGAATTGAGGCGCCATAGCGATTGCCATCACCTAGCGCCGCAGGGAATTGCTCGCCTAGATGAGCATGGTTAATGACAATATCCCGTAAACCGGCTCCAACGAGTGCTTCAATGGTATATTCAATTAATCGCTTCCCACCTACTTTTAATAGGGGTTTGGGCGTGGTATCCGTCAAGGGTTGCATACGCTCACCACGACCCGCTGCTAGAATAATTGTTTTCATTTGGATAAGACTATTATTTTGTCAATAGACGATAAAAATTCTGCCAGTTGATGTAAATTCTCGTAACGCTGACAGACATGGATAACGTAGGTTAATGTTTGAGGTAAATCAGCCATATAATTCGGTTTGTTATCACGATAATTTAATCTGCAGAATATCCCAAGTACCTTTAAATGGCGTTGAAGGCCCATTAAGTCAAACCACCGTGTGAAGGCTTTTAAGTCAGAGTTTTGCAATAAATCGTGTTGCTGTGCAAAGTTGAAATAATGTAGCACCCAAGCATCAATTTTTGATTGTGGCCAAGCAATGTAGCTATCACGCAGTAGGGACACCAAGTCGTAACTAATTGGGCCAATAACTGCATCTTGAAAATCAATTATGCCGGGATTGTTATTTGGTACAACCATCAGGTTTCGAGAATGGTAATCACGGTGAACAATGACTTGCGGTTGAGATAACGCATTGTCAATTAACAGATCAAAAGTAGCTTGAAGATGATTAGGCGGTTTTATATCAAAATGTCGTGATAAAAACCATTTTGGAAATAAAGCTAGTTCCTGTTGCAGTAGGGCCCGATCGTACTGTGGCAAGCTAATAGAATCAGTCTCACAGCATTGTATCTTGATTAAACTTTTAATCGCATCGTTGTATAAAGGTTCTGCTGTGTCGTCAGCCAACGCATCTAGATAAGCTTTGCTGCCAAAATCTGTCAGCAATAAAAAACCTTTTTGAGATTCCTGAGCGATTATTTTCGGCACATGAATCTGCTGTATATCTAAAAACTGCGCCATTTTAATAAAGGGGCCAATGTCTTCTTTTTCAGGGGGAGCATCCATGACAATCCAGCTAGAATTTTGATGACTCACCCGAAAGTATCGTCGGAAGCTAGCATCGTTGGAAGCGGGGACAATTTTAAAGTCTTCTGACGCCAATAGGCCTGTAACCCAAGTTTTAATGTCTTCTAATCGACTATCCATATTTATTGTTGTTTATCTTTAATTTGAGATGCCAGCACATTGACACCCGCATTGTTTAGTAGGCGAGATAGTTGAATAAGGGGCAAGCCAATCAAGCTATTAGGATCATCGCCATGTAGTTGACTAAACAAACATATCCCTAGTCCTTCTGACTTAAAACTACCGGCACACTGATACGGTTTTTCTGCTATTAAATAATTCTCAATATCAAGATCAGTCAAAGATCGAAAAGTAACATTAAAGGGCTCAACTAAAGACTGCATTGTTTTGTCTTGTGCATTGTACAATGCCAAACCAGTTAAGAATTGTACCGTTTTACCGGAAGCCATTTTTAATTGTTCAACGGCATTCAAGTGGTTTCTGGGCTTCCCGATAATGTGTTGACCAATCACAGCCACTTGGTCAGAACCAATAATTAATGCTCGCGGGTGTTGTTCTGCAATTACCTTGACTTTTTGTTGTGCCAAACGTTCGACTAATGCCATAGCCGATTCACCCTGTAGTGGGCTTTCATCAATATCAGGTGAAACCGTTGTGAAAGGTAAGTTTAATTTGCCTAATAACTCGGCGCGAAAAGGGGAGCTAGAGCCCAGAATTAAAGTTTGCATGTATACATTATCCAAATTGACCCTAAGTAATGACGGTGGGCTCGGTTCTGCCTGTGCGAATAGCAATGCCAGCTAGCTGATCCGCAACTTTAATTAAGTCTGCTAATGCCACTTGAGTATCCAAGTTGAGTTGCGCGAGGTCGGCTTGATAGCTTTCTATATAAACTCTTAATGTCGCCCCCTCAGTCCCAGTGCCAGATAAACGATAAATGAGTCTTGCACCATCATCAAAGCCGATTCGTAAGCCTTGTTTTTCGGAAATACTGTGATCAACCGGATCATGATAGCTAAAATTATCCGCATAGCTAACTGTTCGATTGGCAAGCGATTGACCGACAAGTAATGGGAAACTGTTTTCGATGTCTGTCATCATTTTCTGTGCAATATCACTTGGAATAGCATCATAATCATGTCGAGTATAATAGTTGCGACCATACTTTTGCCAATGGTCATTGACAACCGCACTCACAGATTGTTTGCGTTCAGCCAGAATATTCAACCAACACAGTACAGCCCAAAGCCCATCCTTCTCGCGAATATGGTTAGAACCCGTTCCAAAACTTTCCTCACCGCACATCGTCACTTTATCGGCATCTAACAAGTTGCCGAAAAATTTCCAGCCGGTGGGCGTTTCGTGACATTCTATCCCTAAAGCAGCGGCAACACGATCTGGGGCCTGGCTAGTCGGCATTGATCGGGCGATGCCGGTCAAACCAGATTGATAGGCTGGGATCAGATGAGCATTAGCAGCAATAATCGCTAGACTATCAGAAGGCGTCACAAAAATGTGTTGACCCAGAATCATATTTCGATCACCGTCGCCATCTGAAGCGGCACCAAACTTTGGCCCATCATCTGAGAATAAGCGTTCTACGAGCTCTTTCGCGTAGGTAAGATTGGGATCAGGATGGCCAC
Organism: Methylophagaceae bacterium; assembly: GCA_047635075.1. GTDB lineage: Bacteria > Pseudomonadota > Gammaproteobacteria > Nitrosococcales > Methylophagaceae. Next base: position 15,432 of record JBLIIN010000010.1, read on the forward strand.
CACCAAAATCAGTTAATGGGATGCGGTTAATAACCGTGCCTAGTTTGGCATCAAGTTCTTGTTCAAACAGTGCTATCCCATAGGGCCCCGTAATTGCATGCATAGCATCGAAACATAGATCAAAATCTGCCTGTGCAATTAATTTTCGGATAGCATCGAAATTAAATAGTTCTGCCATTAATGCAAGGTAGTCAATAACAGGGTCAATGACAGTAACCGTCATTGACCCTAAAGTAATGGAGTCAACTAGATCAAGTGAGATGTCATCCAAATCAGCGATCAGATATCGCTCAATAGTTTGCGTGTTAGCATAAATAGCACCGGTAATTCCTTCCGGGGCTGGGCCACCATTACTGACATTGTATTTAATACCGAAGTCACCATCGGGACCTGCCGGATTGTGACTCGCAGATAAAATCAGGCCACCATAAGCCTTGTTTTTCCTTATCAAGTGAGAGGCCGCAGGAGTCGATAACAAGCCGTTTTGTCCTACAATTGTTTTATTAAAGCCGTTTGCACAAGCCATTTTAAGAATAATCTGAACAGCTGCCGCATTGTAAAAGCGCCCATCACCCCCGACTACAAGGGTTTTCCCTTGTTTATCATCAAGTGCATCGAAGGTAGATTGTACAAAATTTTCTAGATAATGGACTTGCTGGAAAACGGTGACTTTTTTTCTAAGGCCAGAGGTACCTGGCTTTTGATCGTCGAAGGGTGTGGTGTTTACCGTGATGGTCGACATAAACTCACCTGTATTTGTAATTAGGCACTAAAACAGAACCTTGTTATTATGAGGAGACTTTAATTACTATACCGTTCTGATGAAGCGACCTCAACAACCTGATAATGCAAAACTTATGCGATGGGCAACTTATGCTTCGGTTACGACGGCATTGGTTCTAATTTTTGCCAAAATAATCGCATGGTTATTGACAGATTCAGTCAGTATTATGGCGACTTTGTTAGACTCTAGTTTGGACGTGGCAGCCTCGTTACTCAATCTTATGGCGGTGCGTCATGCACTTCAACCAGCAGATAAGGAACACCGTTTTGGGCATGGTAAAGCAGAGGCATTGTCAGGTGTTGGCCAAGCTTTATTCATAGCTGGTTCTGCCGGCTTTTTATTACTTCAAGCCATAGGGCGGATTGTTAACCCGTCAGTAACGGTGACGGGGTTGGAGGTTGGAGTAGGGGTAATGATCTTCTCGATTGCAGCGACACTGTTACTGTTGTCGTTCCAAAAATATGTCGTGAAAAGGACAGAGTCCACCGCAATCAAAGCCGATGCCTTACATTACAAAACAGATTTGCTAGTGAACGGTAGTGTGATTATTGCCCTATTTTTAACGGTTTACGGTTGGAGTTATTTTGATGCTATTTTTGGTGTCGGAATTGCTATTTTTATTTTATACAGCGCGTGGCAAATTATTAAAGAAGCCATTGATTTACTAATGGATCATGAAATTGAAGATGGAGAGCGCGATAGAATAGTAGAAATCCTATCGGCTAACGACCATGCAATTGGTTACCACGATTTAAGAACACGTCGTTCTGGAACTCGTGTTTTCGTACAGTTGCATCTGGAGTTGGACGCCTCTCAAACTCTAGCGTCAGCACATTGGATTGCTGATACGCTAGAAAAAAGGATTGCCGGATTATTTCCCGATGCTGAGGTCATGATTCATGAAGATCCAGTTTGGCTAAACGCACAGGGTCAAGAGTCAGTATAATCTCCGAGTTTTAATCGTAGGTACAAACAATTTTGGCTATTAATATTCTTGATTTTGTCATCGTGACAGTAGTCGCGGTTGTACTGATATATCTGCTACAAGCAATTAGACAACGGCAGCAGAGCAGCGCCTATAGGGTTAGTCAAATTTTAACGCCGATGACACGAGATAAGGTTAATAATATTATTATCCCTGATGGTATTGGTGGCTTGATAGAAATAGAACAGTTGCGACTCTTGGAACAGGGTATTCTTGTTGTCGAAACCTATCCAATAAGTGGTCATCTTTTTGGTGCTGAACAAATTGACCAATGGACACAGTTAGTCAAAGGCCGAAGCTATAAGTTTGCCAACCCATTAAGACATATAAGAACATCGCGGCAGGCGATAATGACTTTAGTGCCAAATGTTCAGGTTTTTTACAGTGTTATATTCAGTGCTGACGCTAGTTTCCCAAAAGGAAAACCGGATGGGATGTCATTAGTTTCGTCACTCGCAGAGGATTTGAAACCAATATTGTCACATCCCAAACAAATAGAAAAAACACAGCAAGCATGGGATAAACTACTACGCGTTGCTCAAAAAAGCGGGCATACTGCGAAGATTGGAGAGGAGTTCTAGATGTCTGATAAGCGCTTAGTGGTCGCAATTTCATCGCGTGCCTTATTTAACTTAGATGAAAGCCATCAAATTTATGAACAAGAAGGCACACAAGCGTATTGTGAATACCAAATAGAGCACGAAGATAAGCCACTCGAGCCAGGAGGTGCCTTTACTTTGGTTCGTAAATTGCTCGCCTTAAATAATGTAGAACGCGATGGGAACACGCCCAGTGTTGAAATTATTTTATTGTCACGCAATAGTTCTGATACTGGGTTGAGGGTGTTTAATTCAATACAGCATCATGGCTTAGCAATCAGCCGTGCCGTTTTCACATCAGGTAGCAGTCCATATCGTTATGTTGCGCCTTTTGGCGCTAATCTGTTTTTGTCGACTAGCCCTGAAGATGTAAGAAAGGCATTGAGTGAGGGCGTGGCTGCAGCTACCATTTTGCCGTCTAAAGCCAATCAGTCGTTGAAAGTTGATAAGCCCCAACTGCGAATTGCTTTTGATGGTGATGCAGTTTTGTTTTCAGATGAGTCAGAGCGCATATACAAAGAGCAAGGCCTAAAAGCTTTTACAGAAAATGAACAGCAGACTGCCAAAAATCCATTAAGTGGTGGCCCATTCAAAGAGTTTCTAAAAGCGCTAAACCATTTACAAACCCAGTTTCCAGAGAATGACTCACCACTCAGGACAGCCTTAGTGACTGCGCGCTCAGCACCCGCACACGAACGAGTAATTAGAACTCTGCGCGCATGGGGTATTCGCATAGATGAGGCAATATTCCTAGGAGGAATGGATAAGGGCCCTTTTTTAAAATCATTTGGTGCTGATATTTTCTTTGACGATCAACAAGGTCATTGTGATTCAGCACGGCAACATGTCGCAACCGGGCATGTGCCACATGGTATTGCTAACGAAACACCTGATAGCCAAAGCAAATTATAAGATATCAGTGAGTTATCAGGGGTTTTGAAAATCTGAGCCTGCACAATGCGTATTTTTAAGCTTCGAAGGCTAGTTTTCTAGCCGAGACACGTTTATACTGGCCGACTTTCTTCGGGTGTATGCCTGAAAACAATTTATGCGAGAGTGGCGGAATTGGTAGACGCGCTGGATTTAGGTTCCAGTGGGGTAACCTGTGAGAGTTCGAGTCTCTCCTCTCGTACCATTTCAAATATGAGGCGGTGATCGCACCGCCTCTGTTTCATCTCTCAAATTGAGGTAAAGAATGCAAGTTACTGTAGAAAAAGTCAGCGAACTTGGTCGCCGAGTAACGGTGACAGTCGAAGATGCCAATATTGAGCAAACTGTTAAAGATCGCTTAAATACTATTCGTCCAACTGTCAAAGCAGCAGGTTTTCGGCCTGGTAAAGTGCCGATGAAAATGGTTGAGCAAATGCATGGTGACTCAGCACGTCGAGAAGTGGTCGATAATGTCGTTCAAAATAGTATGCAAGAGGCCTTTACCCAAGAAAAAATTAATCCAGCCAGTCGTCCCGCAATCGAGGATATGAAAGAAGAAGGTGATTCTTTTGTCTATGTCTTGAGTTATGAAGTGTTCCCAAACATTGAAAAAGTCAAGTTTGAAGGGGCAACAGTTGAGAAGGTAATAGCAACAGTTGAAGATGCTGACGTCGATAACATGTTGGAAACATTACGTGAGCAGCGTGTGACATGGGAAACATTAAAGCGCGGCGTTAAAGAAGAAGAACAAGTTATTGTTGATTTTGTTGGCTCAATTGACAATGAAACATTTCAGGGTGGAACCGGTACTGATGTTGCGATTGTCATTGGTTCAGGCACTATGCTGCCTGAATTTGAACAACAGCTAATAGGAAAGAAGGCGGAGCAACAAACAACAGTTACCGTAACATTTCCTGAAGATTACCAAGCAGAACAGTTAGCGGGTAAAACAGCAGAGTTCGCAGTCACAGTAAAATCAGTGGCTAAGAAAAAACTACCAAAACTAGATAAAGAATTTGCGGCATTGTGTGGTGTTGATGCAGGTATGGCGGCTTTGAAAAAAGAAGTTCGTGCCAATATGGGACGTGAACTAGAAAACACTCTCAAGCAAAAGAATAAAAAAGCAGTGATGGATATGTTGACCGAAAAAAATGAAGTTGAATTACCAGAAGCACCTGTTGAGCGCGAAGCTGAACATTTAATGGAACAAGCCAAGAACAATTTGCAACAACAAGGTGTCAACATAGAAGGTATCCCTTTCACGACTGACGGATTCAAGGATTCTGCCAAACAACGTGTTGCATTGAGCTTATTAATTGGTAAGATTATTAATGATAATAAAATTCAAGCGGATGAGGCGAGCGTAAAAGCGGTTATTAATTTGATGGCAAGCAGTTACGAAGATCCAGAAGACGTTGTGAAGTATTATATGGATGACCCACAAAAGCTATCAGAAGTCCAAATGATGGTGGTTGAAGACATGGTGGTTGAGCACGTACTTGAGCAAGTTAAAGTTGAAGAAATTACATCAACTTTTAGCGATGTTATGAATGCGAACAAAGCTGCTTAAATCATCTCACTAACTGACAGACGATAGCCCGCGCTTATTATATTGGCTGCGGGTTATTTTGTTTATAACTGACAGAACTGGAAAACTATGAATAATATGATTTTTAATCAGTCACCGCAAAACATAGATAACGCATTGGTCCCGATGGTAGTGGAGCAGACCTCTAGGGGCGAGCGGTCATATGACATATATTCCCGTCTTTTAAAAGAACGTGTCATTTTCTTGGTTGGCCAAGTTGAGGATCATATGGCGAACTTAGTGGTTGCTCAGTTATT
>JBLIIN010000011.1:0-20233 GCA_047635075.1 Methylophagaceae bacterium
GTCGGTCACTAAATATAAAGCCTTTGACCTGAAAATCATAATGGATTTCATTTTTTTTTCATATTATCACCAACAATCTTGTTTTATTTTCCTCATGACATAGTCAAAGCAACCCAATTATTCTGCCTTCCATACGGTCGATGTGTGCTATAAAATAGCTACATTCTTTTACTGTTTTGACTTATGACCAGCTATTCGGAATATGACGTTATCATTATTGGCAGTGGGACTGCGGGTTTAACCCTCGCCCTACAACTCGCTGACACTGCTCGTGTGGCTGTACTGTCGAAAGACCAATTAAAAGAAAGTGCATCGCTTTATGCCCAAGGCGGTATCTCTGTTGTGCTTGACCAAGCCGATTCTATTGAATCGCATATCAACGACACTTTAATTGCAGGTGCTGGGTTATGTGACGAAGAGAGTGTTCGCTACACCGTAGAACAAGCGCGTGAAAGCATTGAGTGGTTAATTGAACAAGGGGTCTCTTTCACCAAAGATGGCGTCACATCAACAACTTACCATCTCACAAAAGAGGGTGGCCATAGTCATCGACGTATCATTCATTCTGCTGATGCAACTGGCCGCGAGGTCGAAACGACGCTGTTAGCCAAGGCAACACAACATCATAATATTACACTTTTCCCTTTTCACATTGGCATTGACCTGATTACCAGCCAAAAAGAATTAGGGGAGTCAGACAATCGCTGTTTAGGTTGTTACGCCCTCGATATAAAGTCGGACATCACATATCAGTTTCTGGCACCCGTCACCGTCTTAGCAACAGGCGGCGCCGGCAAAGTTTACCTCTACACTAGTAATCCTGACGTCTCGACCGGCGATGGAATAGCCATGGGTTGGCGAGCGGGTTGTAATGTCGCCAACATGGAGTTTGTTCAATTTCATCCGACTTGCTTGTATCACCCCAAAGCAAAATCATTTTTGATTAGTGAATCTTTACGTGGTGAAGGGGCAAAACTTGTCCTTGGAAATGGTGAGTCATTCATGGCCCGCTTTCATGAACAAGAAGAACTCGCTCCACGTGATATTGTCGCTAGAGCAATCGACTACGAAATGAAACGTCTTGGTGACGACTGCGTGTATCTAGATATTAGCCATCGGCCTGCCGAATTTATTGAATCACATTTCCCAACCATCCATCAGCGTTGTTTGGGGCTTGGCATTGACATGACCAAGAGTCCTATTCCGGTTGTCCCTGCAGCGCATTACACTTGCGGTGGGTTAATGGTCAATCAAGAAGGTCAAACTAATCTTGAGGGCTTATATGCCGTGGGGGAAACGGCTCATACCGGGCTGCATGGTGCAAACCGAATGGCCAGTAACTCACTACTAGAGTGCTTAGTCTACGCGCGCGCCACTGCACGACATATTCGAACCCAGTTGCCTTTCAACCAAGCCCCTGCTGTTGTGCCTGATTGGGATGCCAGTCGCGCTCGACCAGCTAAGGAGGCCATCGCCATCAGCCATAACTGGGATGAGTTGCGTCGCTTTATGTGGGATTACGTCGGTATTGTTCGCAGTGATGACCGCCTAAATCGTGCCCAACGACGCCTGAATTTATTACAACAAGAAATCAATGAGTTCTATCAACAACACCATATCACCAGTGACTTACTAGAACTGCGCAACTTAGCAGATGTAGCTGAATTAATTATCCGCTCTGCGCTCAAACGTAAGGAAAGCCGTGGCTTACATTACACACTTGATTATCCTGATTCAAATAATGCAGAAAGACCTCAAAACACGGTCATTAGTGGAAAGTCTTGGGATCACGACAATACACCCTGAGTAGCCGCAACAGTTCGGGGTCTGCCTCATCTGCAGTGATGTAAACTCGGCACTTTTTTCTAAAAGATGTTGCTCTAAAATTAAGTGTGACCAACTGAGGCGTCACTACGCAATGACTTAGTTTCAAATCTTCAACACACTGGCCATTTCCATAATAGAGAGCCCAGATTTCACTTGAGCGCACCATCTTAATAATTTTATAACGTCCCGTCATCAGATAGTGCCCGATATAATAAAAGCGAAAACTCATTATCAACAATAGACTCAACAGCGCTCGCCAAAACCAATCTAGGGGAAATAGAAGAACTAATATAAAAAAGAGGCTATGTAATAACGTCAGATAACACAGTAGCGTTGCTGACTGTTTTAATTCGATTGAAAAAACATCTTTAGTCATCATGACTCGACTCCATTCGAGTTGGTGAAGGTTCAATATAGAGGCTACAATGATTAGTCTTTCGATACTACTACCAAAGGTCGACCATGACTCCTTTCTGGCAAACTTTAATTCAAGATGCAAACACAGACAACTCTTTTACTAGTTTAGAATCCACGCCGTGTTTCATGGCACTTGATGATTTGGGATCACTATCGATTTCAGGTGACGACAGCCATGCTTTTTTACAAAACTTACTCACTAACGACATTACATTATTGGCTATTGGGCAGTCTCAATATAGTGGCTTGTGTAACCCGAAAGGTCGACTTCTCGCTTTATTCTTAATTATCCGCACTGCCGAGACAAATTATCAGCTCATTATGCCAAAGGCCTTATGTGGACCTATTGCTAAACGCTTAGGAATGTATATTTTACGTTCTAAAGTCAAACTCAGTAACGATTCAGAGAAAATGGTCTGTCTTGGATTAACCCAAAGCAGCACGTTAGGTCCTGAATTAGCTTTAGGTGATAGCCTTGAGGCTGAGAATTACTATACAACTAAGCTGCCTAGCTCTGCAGCATCAGGAAGGTGGCTAGTAATGTGCCAAAGTGAAGTTGTTGTGGAGTTAGCAGAAACCTTGGTTCGTCAAGGCTATCAAAACCAACATGCTGATTATTGGCAATGGCTGGATATCACATCAGGGTTAGCTTCTATTTTTCCATCAACGCAAGAAAAGTTTACCCCTCAACAACTTAATCTCGATTTGACAGAGGTTGTCAATTTTAAGAAAGGCTGTTACCCGGGACAAGAAGTTGTCGCTCGCTTATATTACCTCGGAAAACCGAATCGCCGGTTATTTGTCGCGAAGGCTAATAGTGCCCTTTTTATCGACGCTGGAGATGAATTAATGACATCGCAAGGCAGCGTTGCCGGCCATTTTGTATCGACGCTTCAACATCAGAATACGGTTTGGTGCTTGGTGAGTTTGAAACTCAAAGAGCGCGAAAATGTTTTAGTCCTACCAGATGGCCAAACAATGACTTTAACGAGTGACCTAATGACTTAGGGTGCTGGATTAGGATATTGCTGGTGAATAGCCTCTATCGCTTGGCGTAACTCATCATTTAGAGTCAATTGTGCGCTGTCAATATTCGACTTTAACTGGCTTAGTCTCGTCGCACCGATAATATTACTAGTCACAAAAGGTTGTTCATTAACAAAAGCCAAAGCCATTTGGGATAGTTCCCAATCATGTTGCTTCGCAAGATCAGCATAAGCCTGTGTCGCTGCAATACCTTGTGGACTACTATAGCGGGCATAATGTGGCCATCGCGTTATTCTTGCCCGTGCTGGTTGTTGGTTATTGAGATATTTTCCTGTCAATACGCCAAACCCAAGAGGTGAATAGGCTAACAAGCCTACCCTTTCTCGGTGACTGACTTCGGCGCTGCCAATTTCATAAGTTCGATTTAATAAGTTGTAAGGGTTTTGAACTGAAACAACCAGTGGTAAATCATATTGTTTGGCTATCGTTAAAAACTGCATGATGCCCCAAGGGGTTTCATTCGACAAACCGATATGTCTTATTTTCCCAGCATCTACCTGCTGCTTCAATGCTCGTAAAGTTTGATCTATCGGCGTCAAATCAGACTCTAAGCCAACACTTTTATAGCCTAGCTGGCCAAAGTAGTTGGTCTTCCTTTCAGGCCAATGTAATTGGTATAAATCAAGATAATCAGTTTTCAACCTTGTCAAACTAGCATCCAATGCATGACGAATATGTGAGGCATTAAAAGTGGTTTTTCCACCTCGTATATGACTGACCCAATCAGCTCCTGGGCCCGCAATTTTACTGGCTAAGATAATATCGTCGCGACCACCACGATTTGCTAACCAATCACCAATGATGACTTCTGTTTGTCCATAGGTTTCTGGTTTTGGCGGAATCGCATACAGCTCAGCAGTGTCAATAAAGTTAACGCCATGCTCAACGGCATAATCGAGTTGCTGGTGACTTTCCTCTTTTGTGTTTTGTTCGCCATACGTCATAGTGCCTAGACAAATTGTACTGACTTTAATCTCAGTATCGCCTAATGTTTTGTAGTCCATGTCTTACCTCGTTATCTTTATAATCTTGTGGTTTTTTATCTAAGCAGTAGAAATACATCAACCAACAGATATCCTAATTTACACCTTAAATCAGGCAGAATAGAATCCATTTCTGGGTTAAAAAGGCACAATTCATTATAATAATAAATTATGGCCCATACTCAAACAAACATAGTCCAACTGCCAAGTCATCTTGTTAAGACAGCTCAAGTCTAACGTGATCGAACTTTAAGCGATGATATCCAACGCAAACCAATTTTCCCGGTATCTGTCACAGATGCAGTCATTAACACCAAGACAAACTTCCAGCCTGCCGGACCCTTCGCTCAAGATTTGGCAATTGCCAGATAGAAAGCTCAGTTGTTTTTATGCCCCTTTTGAACACGTTAATACGCAGGCAAAGTTGATTATCGTCGGTATAACCCCCGGTAGATCACAAATGAACCGATCGATCAACGCTTTGAATCATGCGCTTTCAGATGGGCAGAGCACGCAACAAGCACTTAAGTCAGTCAAACAATCAGCCAGCTTAAGTGGCACCATGCGACCACGCCTAGTCGACATGCTTAACCGGTTAGGGTACGCCCAAAAACTCGGTATCGCATGTTGTAGTTCATTGTGGGGTGAAAATAATAACCTCGTTCATTTTTGTTCAGTATTAAAATATCCCATTTTTGTTAATGGCAAAGATTATTCTGGGCAACCCAAGATATTTAACGTGCCGCAATTAAAGTCCTTGTTGTTTGAACAATTTGTTAATGATGTGCAATCTATTAATCCCAGTGCCCACCTCATGCCTTTAGGTGAAATGGTAGCAGAAGTCTTAATGCAGTTAGACCAACGCGGTGATTTGAAACATTTCCTGCCTCGTTTCGGTAATCATATCGTCAGCCCACCTCATCCTAGTGGTGCAAATGCCGAGTCTATTGCGTTGGTAATGGCCCACCATTATCCCTCACTGACTGAATATCAAGAGTCGATGTATGAGCAGTATCTCACTAGACGCCAATGGCTTAAAAAGCCTAATAGCCAGCCTCAGGATATACGAAAGTATAAGAAAGCACGTGCATCTCGATGGTATGCTATGTTTCGTGTTAGACAAGCTTATGGACTTTAACTAAGGTATTGATCATTGTTATGCCGCTTAAAATCGCACTTGGTGCACTCCTCATCTTTTTCATGGCTGATCCTTTTAAGTGGTTAGAATCCAAGATAACACCCTCGAATAAACAGGTGACAATGTATTCCACTAGCTGGTGTGGTTATTGCCGAAAAGCACGCGATGTCTTTACTCGCCAAGGTATTCCCTTTCGAGAACTTGATATTGAGAACGATGTTCAGGCAAGACAGGCTTACGATGCGTTGAATGGTCGCGGTGTTCCGCTTATTTTAATTGATAAAAAGCAAATGACGGGCTTTGACATTAGAACCTTTAAACGGCTCTATGAACAACAATAAGCTCAGTATTCTAGGCAGTGGTTGGCTTGGCTTGCCATTAGCAGCGGAACTGATTAACCAAGGCTACCAAGTTAAGCTCTCAACACGGCAAGCTGAAAAGGTTCTGGCCATTGAGCAAGTAGGTGCTGTTCCTTACCTTGTCGACCTTGATGATAGCCATGGTCTATCCAACGGGTTTTTTGAGGATGTCGAACTGCTTATTTGTAATATCACGTATAAAAATAAAGCCGGGTTTTCAGCTTTAATAGAACATGTATCTCAATTCGGAATCAAACATGTTTTATTTGTTAGCTCAACCTCGGTTTATCAGAATAATAATAGCTTAGTGTCTGAAGATATAAGCGCTGTGAACACAGAGAATGTGTTGTATCAAATCGAACGAGCATTTCAAGCTAGCTGTGATTTCAAAACCACCATTCTAAGGCTGAGCGGCCTCATCGGTTATCGCCGTCATCCTGGCCGTTTTTTCGCTCAAGGCAGAGCTGTATCACAACCAAATGCGCCGGTTAACTTAATTCACCGCGACGATTGCATTGGTATTATCAGTCAAATTATCAAGAAAAATGCTTGGGGCCATGTCTTCAATGGTTGTTGTGATACCCACCCGACTAAACGCGAGTTCTATAGTTATGCCCGTAGTTTATTAGGTGAGTCGCCGCCAATTTTTTCCGATATCGCTCAAATTCAGACTAAAATAGTCAGTAATGCTAAAATCAAACGAGTATTAGGGTATGGTCTTATTTATCCTGATTTAATGCGAATCCCATTTAACGAAATTGGTTAATCACAATGGCTGAAAACACTTATCCTTGTCCTTGTTTTAGTGGCAAACTGTATACCGAATGTTGCGAAATATTACATAAAGGAAAAACAGAAGACCTCAATGTGGAACAGGTTGTTCGAGCTCGATATACCGCTCATTGTTATGGTGATATAGGTTATCTTGTCAACACATTACACCCTAGAAAACGACGTCTTGGCACTTCATTTTCGCTATCGCGATCCATCAAAAAAGTCCGCTGGGTTGGCTTGAAAATTATTGGCCATCAAAAAGAAGATGATGTAATTACTTATGTCGACTTTATCGCCTTTTACATTAAGAACGGCTTGATTGCGCAACAGCATGAATTTGCCAAGTTTGCCTTTATTAATGACAAATGGTTTTACTTTGCCAGCAAAGAATTACCCTCTGTTAAGTTAGAACGTAATGAGCTGTGTTTCTGTGGCAGCGGTAAAAAGTTCAAGAAATGTCATGAAACCCTACCGGGCAAGTTAGAATCGATTTAATTAAGCTTCTACCTTACCTAAATATCGTTTTCGTTTAGCGGGTTTAAGCTTATGCAAATCCACCATCACTAAACCATCGATACAATGACCAAAATCAGCATCAATATTAAAGTCAATAAACCGTACTCCATTTCCTTGGCAGACATCGGCGTATTGTTTATATAAGGTTGGCACAGTGACATTCATACTGCTCAACTGTTGGCGAAGGGCGACAAAGTCGGCTTTGTAATCGTCGCCAGTTAAAATGGCATCAACACGGAACTGGTTGGGCATTGTGGCTTGATAAGGAAAATAGGCGACTGCAAGCTGTTCTGTATCTGGAAAATAATGTTGATAAAATTGGGTGATGAGTGATTTTGCTAAATCAGGATAATGATTGCTCAAAGTGACCGGACCGAATAAGTAACGAATGTGTGGATAACGGTTTAAATATGCACCAATCCCATACCATAAGTAATCTAAACTACGTTTACCCCAATATTTAGGATTCACAAAACTACGCCCTAACTCTATACCTTGTTCGAAATAAGGCTGCATTTTATAGTGGTCGTAATTAAATAATGTTTGGCTATAGAGCCCGCGACTATCAGTCTGTTTTAATAAACGGTTCACTTCTGCTAAGCGATAAGCACCCGCGATTTCTAATGCATCTTCATCCCACAATATCAGATGGCGACAATCTCTATCAAAGCGATCTAAGTCTCGACTTTTACCTGTACCCTCGCCCACTTGTCTAAAGCTGATTTCACGCAAACGGCCGATCTCGTGCATAACAACTGAATCACTTTTAAAGTCAAATAGGATGATTCTTTTACCATCATGAGTTTCACCCAATAATTCGCCCTGTTGTAACTCTCTCTTCACCGCGCCACGATCCTGAGGGTGCACAATGGTCTTCTCGGTGACAAATAACGATGGTTTACCTTTTGCAATACCATAAATATGACGGCGTAATAATTTGACTTTTTCTGATTTAATTAAAGGCAACTGTTCAAGTTGCTGATACGGCAATAACTTACCAACACGCATAGGTATTGTTTTTTCATGCTTATTGAAAATCTCATGCGCCAGCATCATACCTGCTAGGGGTTTATAGACCATTGAGCAACCATAGAATAAAGGTGAGTTTCTGGCACTAATATGGATCGGTAATATTGGCGATAAAGTCTTTTGGGCAAAGTTCAAAAAGCCTTTATTCCATTTGCCATCTTTAACTCCATTGGGTCTAATTCGTGAGACTTCTCCCGCAGGAAAAACAATCACTGCCTCATCATTTTTTAAACTAGCGACAATAGCAGCGACGCTACTTCTATGGGTCGATTTGGATAAATTATCCACTGGATGAAACAGTGAAGCCAGCCCGTCAAACCTTAACAACATCTCATTAGCGACAATTTTGACATCTCGGCGGACTTCGCCCACTAGCTTTAATAGAGATAGACCATCCAAAGCCCCTAATGGGTGATTGGCAACGATAACAACTCGGCCAGTAGCAGGAATATTAGCTCTATCATGATGCGAAACTGAGTAACTGAAATTAAAGTGGTCCAGTACTTGATCAATAAAATCGAAACCTTTTAGGTCTTGATGCGACTCGAGAAAATGATTAATTTCTTGCTCATGGGTGAGCTTTTTAAGTAAGCTAATTGTTGGCTTTTTTACCCAGTGACTACGTTGTTCAAAACCAGGGAATTTTTCCTGAATTGCATTTTCAATATTGAGCATTTGTCACCTCGTCTTTTGTTCAGCTCTGTAAGCATAATTGGGACAGATGACAAATTAATAACAGTTTAGTGACTGTTTTGTGACGTTAGCTTTTAAGCCCTTGCACTGGAATTGCGTGACGCGTATTCGTAATATGATTGTTTTCATCTAAATAAACTAATGTGGGCTTAAAGCCTTTAACTTCTTTTTCATCTAATATTGCGTAGGCACAGATAATAATTCGATCGCCTGGTGACGCTTTATGAGCTGCCGCGCCATTCACTGAAATAATATGCGAATCAGCCTCTGCTCGAATAGCATAGGTGGTAAAACGCTCGCCATTAGTCACATTATAAATTTGAATTTGTTCGTATTCTTTTATACCAGTGGCTTCCAATAAATGGCCGTCAATTGCACACGAGCCCTCATACTCCAGTTCTGAGTGGGTCACACAGGCGCGATGTAATTTAGTTTTCAGTAGTGTTAATTGCATAAATAGCGATTTTTATTAATCAGTTAGCCCTCTATTATCACTTTTTCAAGCTTAGCAAGCAAGATAACAGCCTATATTATCAATTAATCTTGCAGGGCCTAATTGTGCTCCAATCATTATCCTTAAGGCTTTATCCCCAGATCGAGCGGGCATTAAATCTGTTTCGCGACATATTTCGATGTACTCAACTGCAAATCCTTTTTGCTCAATAGCTTGTTTTGCTTGTTCACATATTACGATAAAGTCACACGGCTCTTTTTCAAGGCGTTGTTTTATCTGCAACAATGTTTGGTTAATCTCAACCGCGATCTTTTTTTCTGTTATTGATAAGTATTGATTGCGTGAGCTCAATGCCAGCCCATCAGCTTGACGCACTACTTCAGCCTGAACAATCTTAATTGGCATGTTAAAGTCGACGACTAATTTTTTGATCAGCAGCAATTGCTGGTAGTCTTTTTCACCAAAAACAGCAATATCTGGCATTACTATATTAAATAACTTAGCGACCACGGTGGCCACACCATCAAAATGACCAGGGCGATTTGCGCCGCAGAGTCTATCGCCCACTCCAGGCACTGATATTTTGCTTTGTTTTTCCATTCCTTGGGGGTAAACTTCCAATACATCTGGTACGAAAACAATATCACAGGCTGTTTTCATTAATTGCACGGAGTCTGACTCAAAAGTTCTTGGATAAACGTCTAGATCTGCTTGGTCGTTAAATTGCAGCGGATTCACAAAAATGCTGACCACTATTTTATCTGAACATTGCTGCGCTTTATCCACTAGTGACAAGTGGCCAGCATGAAGGTTACCCATCGTAGGTACAAAGCCAATCGTTAAGCCTTGGTCTCGCCAATGCTTTACCTGAGAACGAAGCTGTGCAAGTGAAGAAATCACCTTCATTAATATTGCTGTTCTGTTGTTGGGAACTGTCCGGATTTAACTGCTTTTACATAAGCTATTATTGCCTCTAGAACACTCTTCTGGCCCTTTAAAAAGTCTTGATTAAACTTAGGGGTCGGTTCTGGCGTAATACCTAGCATGTCATACAGTACTAGGACCTGGCCATCACAATCAGTCCCTGCACCGATCCCGATGACTGGAATGTCCAGTGTGTCAGTGATGATTTTACCTAAGGCCGCTGGCACACACTCAAGTACCAACATGTCAGCACCGGCTTGTTGTAAGTTTAAGGATTGCTCAATCAAAGCTTGGGCTTGCTCAGGATCTCTGCCTTGAACGCGATAACCGCCCAAGCGATGGACAGACTGAGGTAATAGGCCTAAGTGACCACAAACAGGGATACCACGGTCCGTCAACTGTTTAATAATGTCAGTGACAGTCGGCCCCCCCTCTAGCTTGACCATTTGAGCCCCGCCTTCTGCCATTAAACGGGCTGCATTAATAATGGCTTGGTCAGTATTGGCGTAACTCATAAAGGGCAAGTCGGCAATGATAAAAGCTTGTTTGCTGCCACGAATGACATTCTGAGTATGATAAACAATATCATTCACCGTGACGGGCAAGGTGCTTTCTTGGCCTTGGATGACCATACCTAATGAATCGCCGACTAAGATAACTTCGATACCAGCTTGTTCTAATACAGCACTAAAACTGGCGTCATAAGCGGTCAACACGGCCACTTTATTACCGTCTTTTTTCATTTGACGTAGCTGTGTTAAGGTTAAGCGACTCATCCTATTTCTCTTTAACTGGCAATGGGTTGTAGTAATGACGTCCACTTTTTCTTTGGGTGATTTGCTCGATCAAGTTTTCATAATCTTGTTCACTATCGACCAAGTTAATTTGTTCTGCGTTCACAATTAATAACGGTGATGCTTCGTAATAATGAAAAAAATCAGCATAACTTTCTGTTAGACGTTGTAAATATGCATCTTCAATGCGTTGTTCATAGCCTATTCCCCGTCGAGAGATCCTGCTTTTGAGAACGGATAGCGGCGCTTGTAAGTAGATGACCAAATCCGGAATCCGTCTGTGCATAGTGAGGTTGTCATAAACCATATTGTATAAAGCCAATTCGTCGTCATCTAGGGTGATTTGAGCGAATAAGCGATCTTTATCAATCATGAAGTCAGAAATTTGCAAATCATGGAAGAAATCGTCTTGTTGTAGTTTCTTACTCAGTTTTATTCTTTGCATTAAAAAGCTTAGCTGGGTTGGCAAAGCCGATTGTTGGGGGTGAGTATAAAATTTTTCTAAAAAGGGATTTTGTTCTGGTTGTTCGAACAGTGCTGTGCCCGAAAAACTTTCAGCAAGTCGATTAACCAAATGGGTTTTTCCTACACCAATTGGGCCTTCAACTACAATATAACGTTGCGGTAATGATGTATTCATATGTCGTTTATTTCTACACGCTCTAAATTATCTTGAGGACATAATGCCAGTAATTTTGCTATCTGACCATGTCTAGGAATATTCAAGTCTGGGGCTATTTCAGCTAAAGGATAAAGTACAAAAGCTCGCTCGGCTATTCCTTTATGGGGTATGTGCAAGTCGGCCTCATCAATCTGTTGTTCACCGTACAACAATATATCGAGGTCAAGTGTTCGTTCACCCCAATGTCGTTGTTTTATACGACCGTGGTGGTGCTCTATTTGTTGTAACTGGCTTAATAAATCATACGGGGACAAGGTGGTTTCTAGTGCAACAACGGCATTAATATAATCAGGCTGATCTTGTGGGCCCATTGGTGGGCTTTTATACAAAGATGATATGGAAATCCATTGCGTCATTGGCATCGATGCAAGATCTTGCTGCGCTGACAACACTTGCATCTGTGGGTTGGCAAGGTTACTCCCTAAACCAATAAATACCTTCATTAGGTCTCATCATTAACTGGTGCGACAGTCACTTTCTTTGTCGCTGGTTTGCGTCTGCGCCGACGTTTCTTTTTAGTCGGCTCGGGGGCTAAGGCATTAATCATTTTTTGTTGTTCAGACTCGTCTACTTCCTGAAAGTCAGTCCACCATTGTGCTAGCTCTTCGTAGGGCTCACCGGCATCAGTACGCAATAATAGAAAATCATAGCCAGCTCGAAACTTCGGATGTGTTAATAACCGAATGGCACGTTTACCTTGACGCATATTGAGACGAATTTGTAGTGACCAAATGTCTCGCGTGACTAATGTAAAACGTTTTGGTACCGCGACACGTTGCACTTGCTCGATAATTACTTCAGTTGCCGCTTTTTGTAAAGCGGGTATCTTAGGTATTTTTTTATCTTGGTAGTACTGCCAACGTAGTGATGCTGGTCCCCAGAGAATAGCCGCAAATAAAAATGCTGGCGTCACTGGTTTGGCTTCTTGTATCCTTTTATCGGTGTTTTCCAAGGCTTTAGTTAATAGTCGCGCAGAGATACTATCAGGTTCAGCAGCAATTAATTGGGCGCTTGAAGGAAATAAGTGAGCGAAAATGCCATATTTAACTAATAACTGATGCGTGACAAGGGCTTTACCACTGAGGTAAAGTTTTAATGTTTCATCGAATAAACGGGCTGGGGGAATATCACGTAACAATTTGGCCATGCTTGCAATATGGGCTTCTGTTTCGTGATCCAGTTCGAGCCCTAACTTACCGACAAAGCGTAACGCTCGTAATATACGGACAGGATCTTCGCGGTATCGAGTTTCAACGTCTCCTATGAGCCTTATTTTTCCTGCTTGTAAGTCTGAAATCCCGCCGGTGTAATCAACTATTGAAAAATCCCGAATGTTGTAATATAGAGCATTAACAGTAAAGTCGCGGCGCCAAGCATCCTGTTCTAAGGTCCCAAAGACGTTGTCTTGTACTATGCGGCCTTGCTGATCAATATGCTGTTGTGCTTGTGGTGGCGCCCTAAAAGTAGCAACTTCAATAACATCACGACCGAAACCAACATGGACTAGCTTAAAGCGACGTCCAATTAAACGACTTTTTCTAAATATTTTGTGAACTTGTTCTGGTGAAGCGTCGGTGGCAACATCGAAGTCTTTTGGCTCATGTCCTAATAAAAGATCTCTGACACACCCGCCGACAAGATAGGCTTCATAGCCTGCATCTTTCAACCCATAGAGTACTTTTAATGCTTGAGGACTCACTTGAGAACGAGACAAACTATGCTCATCCCGCGAGACTATCAACGGCGTTGGCTCTTGGATCGCTTTATCCGCTTTATCTTCAGAACTACGGTTAAGACGCTTAAAAATTTTGTTTAAAAATAACATTGGAGAATATCATACCACGCTTGTAGTTTTTCACTGGTTTTGCGATCATTGAAAGCATTGATAGCAATAGGTCTATGTCTTATTTCAGTGCTCGTTGAACAGGCTTAAATGATCGACGATGAATAATTGTCACACCCAAGACCATTAAGGCTTGTTGATGCTGCTTAGTTGGGTAGCCCTTATGTTTGGCAAAGCCATAACCCGGATATTTATCCTCCATTTCAACCATTTCTCTATCTCGTGCTACTTTGGCAATAATTGAGGCTGCTGCAATGACTGGCTCAGACTGGTCGCCCTTAATCACTGTTGTCACAGGACAATTTAATACCGGTGCTTGATTACCATCAACCAAGGCATGAGTCGGTACTAGTTGTAAAGCTTCAACGGCTCTTTTCATTGCGACTAATGTCGCTTGCAGAATATTAATCTCATCAATCTCTTCGGGCTCTGCTCGGCCTATAGCCCAAGCTAGAGCATGTTGTTTAATCAGTGGTTCTAATCTTTGACGTTGCTTTTCTGTTAGCTTTTTTGAATCCGCTAACCCAGAGATTGGTCGGTTGGGATCCAAGATCACGGCAGCTGTTACAACAGGCCCAGCTAGGGGGCCACGGCCGACTTCGTCAACACCTACAATGAGCCCTACCATTACCTAGATAACATCGTTATTATTTGCTGAGCCGCATTATCCGCGCCACCCGGGGGACCTAGCGCTGATAAAACCTGTTGGCGAATCTCTTCTGCTATCACTTTCTGGTCTGGCTTCGTTAGCCGATCTAGTAATTCTTTTTCTAAACGCTCTACAGTGACATCATCCTGCAAAACCTCTGTTATCAGGGCCTTATTGGTTACAATGTTACACAAACCAACCTGTGGGATCCGAACAAGACGGCTGATGATTTTGTAGGTCAGTGGAGACACGCGATAACAAATAAAATGCGGAACACCTAACAAGGCGACTTCTAATGTCACCGTTCCTGATGCTGCAACAATGGCATCACAAGCCGACGTTAGTTCATAGAAATCACTGTCTATTAATCGAATAGGCAGGCTTGCTGCCGCAATAATTGGCGCTAAAACCTCATGGCTCAGGCCTGGTGCCAATGGAACAACAACCTGACTCTCAGGATATTGTTGTTTGATGCGTTCAGCGGCTTTAATCATCAAGGGTAATAAGACTTCAACTTCACTACGCCGACTGCCTGGAAATAGGCCAATCACCTTGTGTTCTGGTTCTAACCCCAACTTGTCTTTCGCTTGGTGTGTCGTTAGAGTTCTTGTAACCGCATCAACAAGAGGATGGCCAACACAGTTAACAGCAACATTAGCTTCCTCGTAAATAGGCACTTCAAACGGAAACAGCACCAACATTTTATCAACGACACGTTGAATAGTTTTTACTCGACTTTTGCGCCAAGCCCATACTTTAGGGCTGATGTAATAGACTACTGGAATCCCTAGCTTTTTAGCTTCTTTTGCTAATTTCAAATTAAAGCCTGGATAATCGACCAAAAACAATAAATCAGGACGTTGGCTTTTTAGCCGATCGACCATCTGATTAAACACGCCTTTCAAATGGCGATATTTTTTCAATACTTCCACTAAACCCATCACGGCCAGTTCAGAAAAGTCAATGTTGATTTCCATTCCTGCTGCTCGTAATTTATCACCACCAATACCACTAATAGTTATATCTGGCACTCTTTGTTTGAGTTTTGCCACCACTCTTGCTGCGTGCGCATCACCCGATGCCTCACCCACCACCACAATGACATTAGGATTCAAAGCTTATTTTCCTTGCGCATATCCCACTAATTTCAGACCAAAACCTGATAGACCATTCAGTTTCGTTGGTGTGCCCATTACTCGCATTTTCTCGACACCGAGATCGGCTAATATTTGTGCTCCAACACCAAAAGTCCTCATATCCCAACCCATCTTAGTGTGTGTTAATAGATCGCTATGATCTTGTTGTTGATATAGCTCCACTTTCTCAGCTAAACGCTTATTTTGCTCTGGTTGTCTAAGGACAACTAATATACCCTTTCCGGCTTGCTGAATTTCTGTCATCACTTTATCTAAAGGCCAGTGGATCTCATCGCGTGTGGCCCCTAATAAATCATTGAGTGGATCCGCCATGTGAACCCGTACTAGGGTTTCCTCATCTTGCTCAATCTTGCCAGCAACAAGTGCAATATGCACTTGGCCATTGACCTTGTCTTGGAAGCTATAAAGCTCAAAGTCACCTTGCGCTGTTGGCATATGACACTGCGATAACCGTTGTACTGTCATTTCATTTTCTAAACGATAACTAATCAGGTCGGCTATAGTCCCTATTTTCAAGTTATGCGTTTCAGCAAACTTTTCTAAATCTGGCCTTCTCGCCATACTGCCATCTTCATTCAATATTTCTACGATCACGGAGGCCGGTATTTTACCGGACAGTTGCGCTAAATCGCACCCTGCTTCGGTATGTCCTGCACGGGTAAGCACCCCACCTAACTGTGCCTTCAATGGAAAAATATGCCCTGGTTGTACTAAGTCTTCAGCTTTAGCATCCTCTTTCACAGCAGCTTGAATAGTTAGTGCTCTATCGGTGGCTGAGATACCCGTTGTAACCCCTTCTGCTGCTTCTATCGACACAGTGAAATTAGTTGAATAGGCTGCCTGGTTATCTGAGACCATTAGGGGTAGTCTTAATTGTTTGCAACGTTGTTCGGTTAAGGTTAGACAAATCAGACCACGGCCAAACCGTGCCATGAAGTTAATAGATTCTGCAGTGACACATTCCGCAGCCATAACAAGATCACCTTCATTTTCGCGGTCTTCATCATCGATAATAATGACCATTTTTCCCTGTTTAAAGTCATCAATTATTTCAGCGGTTGTATTTAACTTCATTACTTTGAAAATCCATGTTTTAACAATGTTTCGTGCGTGATGCCCGAGAGTTGTTGTGGTAATAACCGTTCTAAATAACGGGCAATAAGGTCAACTTCTAAATTTACTTTTGTGCCGACTTGATATGTTTTGATAATTGTTTCTTGTAAGGTATGGGGAATGACATTGACTTCAAACCAATTATCCTTCGCATTGTTGACTGTCAAGCTAGTACCATCAATGCAGATTGAGCCTTTTTCCGCAATGTACCGTTCGAGGCCAACAGGAACACTAAACCTGAACTTAATAGAACGTGCTGATACTTCACATTGAATACATTCTCCCAGACCATCGACATGGCCACTGACAAAGTGCCCACCAAGACGATCACCAACGGCTAAAGCCTTTTCCAGATTCACTTCTGAACCTTTTCTTAAGACACCTAAACTAGTTCTATTTAACGTTTCGCGCGATACATCAAAGCCAAGTATGTCAATATTTATTGCGATCACCGTCAAACAAATTCCATTAATTGAGATGCTATCACCTAAAATGACATCAGAGAGATCTAACTCTTGCATGCTTACAGCAAGTCTGACGTCACCCTCTTTCGCCTCGATAGCGTCTATCTTTCCCAGTGCTGCAATAATGCCGGTAAACATGTCGTGACTCCTCCTTAATTGTTTTAGCTTCTAACTCTATATTCTGGTTTGGCTGTGATACGCCAATCTTGGCCCACCGCTCTGATATCCGAGATGGTTAAATCAATATTATCCGCCATCGTTTTCAAAGCAGGTATATGAAATGCCCCTTTTCCACTATCGCCCAGAATTTTTGGGGCCATATAAATAATTAGTTCATCAATTAAACCTAACTCAAGCATTGCGCCATTTAGAACAGCACCCGCTTCAATAAGTACATCATTGATATCCCGATTACCTAACTCCATCATTAGTTGATTGAGGTTAATATGCCCCGATAATTCATCTAGTTTGATTGTAGCAATATTATCTCTTTTATTATTACTAACCGTGGCAATCAGAGTATCACTATCGGCGCTAAATATTTTCGCCCTGGACGAGATTTTGAATTGACTATCCACGACAATTCTTAACGGTTGGCGGATAGGTTGGTTTTCTGGATACCATTGTCCCGGCCGCACAGTCATCTGTGGGTCATCGGCCAATACTGTCCCAATACCAGTAACGATAGCGCCGCATTGTGCACGGAGCTTTTGAACGTCTTGTCTGGCTTGCGGGCTGGTAATCCATTGGCTCTCACCCGAGGCCATTGCTGTGCGTCCGTCCAAACTGATTGCAATCTTGCTCCGCACGAAAGGTCTGTTATGCCGCATTCGCTGACAAAAGCCACGGTTTAATGCTTCTGCTTGATGCTCTAATAAACCGGTTGTCACAATGATGCCTGCTTGCTGCAATTTTTTAACTCCTTGCCCAGAAACTAGGGGGTTCGGATCAACCATAGCAACAAAAGCCCGTTTAATACCGGCCTTGATAAGCGCATCCGCGCAAGGTGGTGTTCGGCCTTCATGACTGCATGGTTCTAATGTAATGTAACAATCTGCACCTTGCACTGCTCGTAACCCTTGTCTATCGAGTTGCTCAAGTGCATTAACTTCGGCGTGGGGCTGGCCTGCTTTTTGATGCCAGCCTTCGGCAAGGATTTGGTCATTTTTTGCAATAACACACCCTACTCGCGGATTGGGCGCTGTGGTGTAAACCCCTCGCTCGGCTAATATCAACGCGCGGGCCATCATTAATTCATGTGACATTATCTTTCGTTTCAGCGCGGTTCACATTTGGGGCAGAAATGTTTATCTTGATCGATAACCCAACCAATTTGTTCAGCTTCAGTTAACGAGCCTTCATACCAAGCCCTTCCATCGGTAATTCTTCTGCCACCAATATCACCGCGTTCTGAACTACGTTGCTGCTCGATATAACGGATCCCTTGTGGGTTACACATATCGCAAAAAATAATGATTCGTAACATATTATTTCAACCCTTCTTGGCAGATTCAGACTTGCTTTCCATGCGTTCAATTTCTTCGCGAAAAGCATTCACATCTTGAAAACTTCGGTAAACAGATGCAAAACGTACATAAGCCACTTCATCTAGGTCACGAAGTGCATCCATGACCCAATCACCCACTAAGCGACTCGCTACTTCTCGTTCACCCGTCGCTCTTAAGCGATGGAGAATACCTTTGACGGCACTGTCAACGGCATCAATACTCACTGGACGTTTCTCTAGCGCTCTCAGAAAGCCAGCTCTGAGTTTATCTTCATCAAACAAAGCACGCGACTTATCACGCTTAATTAAGCGAGGCAGAGCCAATTCAGCGGTTTCATAGGTCGTAAAGCGCTCATTACATTCTGTACAAGCTCTACGACGACGGATGGAGTCGGCTTCCGCAGATAGCCGAGAATCGATTACTTTTGAGTCATCAGCACCGCAAAAAGGACAACGCATACACTACAATCCCTGATTTTAATCGTACATCATTGTACAAACACCATAATCAGCAGTGTCAAAGACACGTCGCCACCTGTCATTACTTCTAAACATAACTTTTTATGACCGTCTTCATTATTCGTAAACAGGATAAGTTAGACAGACAGCTTTAACTTGCTCTCTGACTGTTTTGATCACTGTTTGGTCACCACCACTGTTAATGACTTCACACATCCATCCCGCTAATGTCTTGCAGTCTTGCTCGTTGAAACCACGTGTTGTTATTGCTGGCGTTCCGATACGGATACCCGACGTAACAAAGGGTGATTGAGGATCATTAGGTACCGAATTTTTATTGACAGTAATAAATGCATCGCCCAACCATGCGTCGACATCCTTACCCGTTAGACCCGCTTTAATAAAGCTAACGAGGAATAAATGGTCGTCAGTCCCTTTTGATATAACATCATAACCTCGGGCCATGAAAACTTCGGCCATCGCTTGTGCATTCTTGATGACTTGTTGTTGGTAAACTTTAAACTCAGGCAACATAGCTTCTTTGAAAGACACTGCTTTTGCCGCAATGACATGCATCAATGGTCCTCCTTGAAAACCAGGGAACACTGCTGAGTTTAATTTTTTCTCAATCTCAGAGTTCGCTTTGGCTAAAATCAAACCACCACGAGGGCCTCGCAACGTTTTATGAGTCGTTGTCGTCGTCACATCAGCAATTTGTACTGGGTTCGGATACAAGCCCGCCGCCACTAGACCCGACACATGAGCCATATCTACAAGTAAATATGCACCCACTGAATCGGCGATATCTCTGAAACGTTGCCAATCAATCACACGAGAATATGCTGAAAAACCAGCAATCACTAATTTAGGTTGATGTTCTTTTGCTAGAGCAGCGGCCTCGTCATAGTCAATCTCACCAGTTTCGGTATTAATTCCGTATGACACCGAGTTATAGTACTTACCTGACGCGCTCACTTTCGAACCATGCGTTAGATGACCACCATGAGCCAAGCTCATTCCTAGAATCATATCGCCCGGTTGTAATAAAGCTAAGTAAACTGCTGCATTAGCCTGTGAACCAGAATGCGGTTGTACATTAGCGTAATCTGCACCAAATAACGTTTTAGCACGTTCAATTGCCAACTGCTCGGCTTTATCAACATACTCACAGCCGCCGTAATAGCGCTTGCCAGGATAGCCTTCTGCATATTTGTTGGTTAACAATGAACCTTGTGCTTCCAGTACACGCGGGCTAGTGTAATTTTCTGAGGCAATGAGTTCTATATGATCTTCTTGACGCTGATTTTCAGACTCAATCGCTGCAAATAGTTCATCATCAAAACCTGCGATGGTCATGTTTTTCTTGTACACAGACTTCCCCTGCTTTTACAGTAAAATAATAGG
>JBLIIN010000012.1:0-19935 GCA_047635075.1 Methylophagaceae bacterium
TACAGGATAAAATTTATTTTTAAATAAACAATCTATTTTGTTGTTTTTTAGTTACAAATATGAGGGTTTGTTGTATTTAGACAAGAAACTTCATGTTCTATCGTGGTGCGTGCTTATTAATTGCGCTTGTTTTGGTGCGAATTATCATCACTTTAGATACAGTGATTCTTTTGTGAAATCGCAAGGGATGACTTTTCTTTAATTCAATAATAACTGAAATATTCCTCGCACTATTCGAAGTGTAAAAAGGCTTTACTAACGTGAAAATGTTAGTGCGTAGGCAGTAGACTCTCCTTATTGATAAAAGACTTAGCATATTTTCAGGCTCGATATTGAGTATGACATGTAAGCTTGATTGAGTTGTGGTCTGAGGATTTTAATTTTGCTGAAAATATTCCTCTTACTGTCCATCTATGAAGGTGATTGATCCGTGATCAATCTTTGTTTGAAATCATCATTAGTTAACTCTCGTTCAGCAATACATTCATGGATGTCAGCCGATAAATGTATCTCTTTACTGACTTTAATTTTTTTAATTAACGAGCAAAGATGTTATTGCTTATTGCATGACTATATAATTTTTAGGTGATTTATTGTGAATTCACTTCTTAGACACCAGCTTTAGGATAGATAATGACTACAGGTACGTCTTCATCGAAAGGGACTTTTTTTAGCTTGGCGGTCATTGCTGCCATTGTCGTGATTATGATGCTGGCTAATGTCGAGACAGCTGGCTCAGAGCCAGCTACGATGCCTCCAGCGCCAGAAGTAGACGTCATGACAATTATGCCAACGATGCTGCGGAGTTGGTCGTATTTTTCCGGCAAATTAGCCGCAGTAGATTATGTGGAAATCAAGCCTTTGGTTGGAGGCAGAATTGAGCAGGTATTCTTTCAAGAGGGTGAGTTAGTTAAAGCAGGCACACCGCTATTTGTAATTGATACTCGGCCATTTATCGCAGCAGTTAAACGTGTTGAAGCTCAGCTTTCATCTGCGCAGTCACGCTATAAATTAGCAGAGCAAGAGTTAACTAGGACACAAGGGCTTGTGACTCGAAAGCTCATTTCACAAAGTTTATTTGAACAATCTAAAGCAGAGTATGAAGTGACTTTAGCTGCCATTTCAGAAGTGAAAAATGCCTTAGTGGAAGCAAGGATAGACTTAACTGATGCCACAATAAGAGCCCCATTTGATGGTCGTATTAGTCGCGCAGAATTGACTGCTGGTAATGTTGTCGGAGTCAATGTTGGTGGCCCTATCTTGGCGACGTTGGTATCCCAACAACAAGTTTATGCAGAGTTTAATGTTGATGAGCTAGGCTATATACAAGTGGTACGTTCTGGCGCTGACTTGAACCAGATGCCAGTTATTCTGCGTCTATCAGGCGATGATTCTGTTATCTATCACGGCTATCTACATTCCTTTGATAATCAGATCGATAGTTCTACAGGAACGATTCGTGCCCGGGCAATTTTCGAGAATACCGACGGTTTATTAAAACCGGGAATGTACGCTAATATTGAGCTTGGAGCGAGCATTGAGCATTCAGCATTGATGATTCCACAGACCGCTATCGGCACCAACCAATCACGAAAGTTTGTATTGGTTGTGGGAGAAGACAATAAAGTGACATACCGCGAGGTCGGATTGGGCCAACAATCGGGTCAGTCACGTGAAGTGGTCAGAGGGCTGAAGTCTGGGGAACGACTGGTTACCAATGGGCTGGCGAAATTACGTCCAGGTATGCCGGTGAGAATTAGTGAGGATTCAGCTAGTTCGGTGCCTTAGTCCCTTTTGCTTCTAGTGTTAGGAAAAGCATGAATATTTCTAAATTTTTTGTCGATCGCCCAATTTTTGCTGCCGTATTATCTTTGTTGATTTTTATCGCAGGTTTATTGGCAATGTTTCAGTTGCCAGT
Source organism: Methylophagaceae bacterium (assembly GCA_047635075.1). GTDB lineage: Bacteria > Pseudomonadota > Gammaproteobacteria > Nitrosococcales > Methylophagaceae. The sequence goes on from JBLIIN010000012.1 coordinate 1,919, forward strand.
GTCAGAATATCCCAATGTTGCCCCTCCTTCCGTGGTGGTGACCGCCTCTTTTCCTGGGGCTAACCCCAAGGTTACAGCTGAGACGGTCGCTCGACCGTTAGAAGAGCAGATCAATGGTGTTGAAAACATGTTGTACATGTCTTCCCAAGCAACATCCGATGGCAGGATGACATTGACGGTGACATTTAAAATTGGGACGGATCCTGATTTAGCCCAACAGATGGTTCAGAATCGTGTTTCTCAGGCTTTACCACGTTTGCCAGATGTGGCTCGCCAGATTGGGATCACTGTGGTTAAAAGCTCGCCAGATTTGACGATGGTCGTGCATTTGTTGTCACCGGATAATAGCTATGATGAATTGTATCTTCGCAATTATGCCTTAATTCATGTCAAAGATCGGTTAGCAAAAGTACAGGGCGTTGGCTCGGTAGAACTGTTTGGTTCAGGTGATTACGCAATGCGTATTTGGCTCAACCCTGAGAAAATTGCCGAACAAGGATTAACGGCCAATGACATTGTGGCTTCAATCCGCGAGCAAAATGTACAGGTAGCCGCAGGGATTATTGGGGGTGCGCCAATTGGTGATGGGGTGACATTACAGTTACCGATTAATGCCAAAGGCCGTCTATCATCAGTCAAAGAATTTGAACAGATTATTGTCCGGGCAGGGACTCAGGGGCAAATAACACGACTTAAAGATGTCGCGTATATTGAATTAGCCGCCGCTGACCATGGTCTTAATTCGATGCTAAATAATCAACCGGCCGTTGCCGTGCCTCTTTTTCAAGCCCCGGGCGCCAATGCGATTGAGATCTCTAATGACGTTCGTGCGGTAATGGCAGAACTAAAAAAAGATTTCCCTATGGGTGTTGATTATCAGGTGGTATATGACCCGACTGTTTTTGTTAAGGAGTCCATTAAAGCCGTAATTGTGACGTTGTTAGAAGCCTTAGCTTTAGTCGTTTTAGTGGTTGTATTGTTTTTACAAACTTGGCGTGCTTCGATTATTCCTTTGTTGGCCGTGCCCGTATCTATTATCGGTACGTTTTCATTAATGTACTTGTTTGGGTTTTCCATCAACACCTTGTCATTATTTGGCTTGGTATTAGCGATTGGGATTGTGGTTGATGATGCGATCGTGGTGGTGGAAAATGTTGAGCGGAATATTGAACGTGGTTTATCGCCATTAGATGCCGCTTATCAAGCAATGACTGAAGTGAGCGGGCCGATTATTGCGATTTCTTTAACCTTGGTCGCGGTGTTCGTGCCGATTGCTTTCGTCAGTGGATTAACGGGTCAGTTCTATCAGCAATTTGCGTTAACCATCGCGATTTCAACGGTGATTTCTGCGATTAATTCTTTGACACTCAGTCCAGCACTAGCCGCGTTGTTATTAAAGCCTCATGATGCCCCTAAGGATCGGTTGACGCGAATTATCGACTTCTTATTTGGGGGGGTGTTTAAAGCCTTTAATCGTTTCTTCGATCGCAGTTCACGTGGCTACTCAAATTCTGTTGGTGGTTTGTTACAGCATAAATCAATGTCATTTGTGGTCTATCTTGCGTTACTTGCAGTGACTGTCGTTGGGTTTAATGCCCTACCAAAAGGCTTTGTGCCGCCACAAGATAAACAGTATTTGATTAGCTTTGCTCAATTACCCGATGGGGCAACCTTAAAGCGAACAGAGCAAGTGATTGAGAAAATGGGTGAGATTGCCTTGGCCGAAGCGGGTGTTGAAAGTGCGGTGCAATTTCCGGGCTTGTCGGTCAATGGCTTTACCAACAGTGCCAGTGCGGGGATTGTTTTTGTGACCTTAAAACCGTTTGATGAAAGACAAACGGATGATTTATCAGCAGCGGCCATTGCTCAAAAACTACAGAGGCAGTATGGCGGGATTAAGGAAGCGTTTGTGGCTATTTTCCCACCGCCACCAGTGAGTGGTTTAGGGACAACAGGGGGGTTTAAATTACAGGTGGAGGACCGTGGAGCCCAAGGCTATGAGAAGCTAGCGGAAGTGGTTGATAGTGTGCAACAGCAGGCTCGGCAACACCCCGCGTTAACCAGTGTTTATTCAAATTATAAGATCAATGTGCCGCAGTTATATGCCGATTTAGATCGGACTAAAGCAAAACAGTTAGGGCTAAATATCAAAGAGATATTCGACACGATGCAGATTTATTTGGGTTCGCTTTATATTAATGATTTTAACCAGTTTGGCCGGACATATCGCGTTATCACGCAAGCGGAAGAAGCCTATCGTTCAGAGCCAAAAGATGTCACTAACCTCAAGGTGAGAAATGTCAATGGTGAGATGGTGCCATTGGCCAGTGTGATTACCATGGTGGAGAGCTATGGGCCAGAAAGTGCGGCCCATTACAATGGTTATTTAGCTGCAGATATTAATGGCGACACGGCACCGGGCTATGCCAGTGAAGATGCCCAAGAAGCGATAAAAATGATTCTAGAACAAACCTTACCCAATGGGTTTGAGTATGAGTGGACTGACCTGTCTTACCAACAAATATTAAGTGGTAATACCGCGTTTTATATTTTTCCACTCTGTCTGTTATTAGTCTTTCTGGTATTGGCCGCGCAATATGAAAGCTTGGCCTTGCCACTCGTAGTCATTGCCATTGTGCCCTTGTCTATTTTAGCGGCGGTGACAGGGATTTGGTTGACGGATGGTGATAATAATATCTTCACCCAAATCAGCCTATTTGTGCTGGCAGGCTTGGCAAGTAAGAATGCGATCTTGATTGTTGAGTTTGCACGAGAATTAGAAATGCAAGGTATGGAAACTGTAAAATCCGCAATACAAGCCAGTCATATGCGGTTAAGGCCGATTTTGATGACCTCCTTCGCCTTTATTATGGGCGTGGTGCCAATGGTGCTATCGACCGGAGCAGGTTCTGAGATGCGAAATGATATTGGTGTGGCGGTGTTTTCTGGTATGTTGGGTGTGACGTTCTTTGGCTTGTTTTTTACGCCGATTTTTTATGTCATTATGCGGAAGTTTGAGGGTCGGCCATATAGTACTAGTTGATTCGCTGTTGCTATAGCGTTGTTCTCTTTATTGCTTACCAACAAAAAAGCCGTAGTGATTAAGTTCACTACGGCTTAATAGTAACATTAGAAATTAATTATTTAAGCTACAGTTTTTTGAGCTTTACGACGTAAGCCGATAAAACCTAACAGTGCGGGTGCAAATAAGAAAGCTGCTGCAGGAAGTGGAACTGCTGCTACTTCAAGACTATGGATTTTAAAATTATCACGACTGTCCAAGAAGGCGCCAGCTGCGCCAATACCAAACAAATTGCCAGTCCATGTATTCAAAAAGGTGTATGTCTGAAGTGAACCAGAGTTTGGCAAACTGATATTCTTAAAGAAGTTATCAGGATTAGTCACGTCATTTGTGAAAAATGAAAATGAAAAATCGTCATTCCGATCGACAAAACTAAAAGTCACGCTTTTCAGTGTTACTGCTTGATGGCCAAAATCGAAGAGTACAGCTTCTTCAGGTCCAAAGCTGTCTACCTGGTGGTCATCATTCCGAGATGTAGTAACACCTAGACCACCAGAATACTGTCCTAGAAGAGCTGTGCCGCTGATTGGATTGCCATTATTATCTTGACGTGTTGCCGTGGCGGTAAGTGAAAGAGCATTGTCGTTTGACACAAAACCACTTGAGCTCCCAAGAATGCCGCCATTTCCGCTGAAGCTGAAAGTTGATGCAGATGCCGAACCTGTTGCCATAATTGCTACTGTAGCGGCAACAAATAGAATTTTAATATTCATAATTATTTCCTTATAATTTTCGAAATCGAAAATTAAGTCATACAACCCAGCCATCTTTAAACAATTCTGAAAGATCTGTGGCTTTCCGACCTTGCCTCACGACAAGTGTGGCGAAAAGTGAGTAGTAATACTGCTCTAGCTATGCGAGAACAGTATCGTCCTTAATCTGCTGTTTGGTTTTTTCTATGCAGCCACTTTAATTATACATATAGTTTCAATTAGGTCTTCGTGTACTTGGGCACTTTTTTTTGTCGAAGGACCGATGTTTTTCAAAGTAATAATGAGAGATTTTAAGGCAACGATCAGTTAGTTTCATTTTTAGCCCTTGAACTTTTAAACCCCGCCCCCATTTGTTGACTTTAAGATAACAAAGCCGATGGAGGCAGTATTTCAATGACCGTTGAAGCAGAAAAAGAAACCCTAGGTTTTCAGACTGAAGTCAGTCAATTATTGGATCTGATGATCCACTCTTTATATAGTAATAAAGAAATCTTTATGCGTGAGTTGATTTCTAACGCGGCGGATGCGTCGGATAAGTTGCGTTTTGATGCCTTGTCGAATGATGCTTTGTATGAAGATGATGCAATGCTGAAAATTAAAGTGTCTTTTGATAAAGATGCGAAGACAATTACGATTGCTGATAACGGTATTGGTATGAATCGCCAGGAGGTGATTGAGAATATCGGTACGATTGCGAATTCGGGGACTAAAAAATTCTTCGATAAAATGACCGGTGATCAGTCTAAAGATTCACAATTGATTGGTCAGTTTGGTGTTGGTTTTTATTCGGCGTTTATTGTTGCCGACAAAGTGACTTTAAGAACACGTCGTGCTGGTGATACTGCTGAAGATGGGGTTGAGTGGACATCGGAAGGTAAAGGCGACTTTACAATTGAAACCATCGAAAAAGCAAGTCGTGGTACTGAAGTCACTCTTCACATTCGTGATGATCAAGATGAGTTTTTAAACAGCTGGCGTCTACGGAGCTGCATTACTAAATATTCTGATCATATTGAATTACCGATCATGATGACGAAAGAGCCCGTGCCTGATGAAGATGGCAAGATTGATGAAGCGGCTGAACTTGAAGATGAAACGGTTAATAAAGCTACGGCTTTATGGACATTATCTAAAGCTGAAATCACCGAGGATGACTATAAAGAATTCTATAAGCAAATCTCGCATGACTATCAAGATCCACTGAGTTGGAGCCATAACAAGGTTGAAGGTAAGACGGAATATACATCATTACTCTTCATACCCTCAACGGCACCGTTTGATTTATGGGATCGTGAACGTACACATGGTCTAAAACTCTATGTGAAACGTGTTTTCATCATGGAAGATGCCGAGCAATTGATGCCACGATATTTACGGTTTATTCGTGGTGTGATTGATACTAATGATTTGCCATTGAACGTATCACGTGAAATCCTACAAGGTAGTAAGACGATTGATAGTATTCGTGCCGCTTCAGTGAAAAAAGTGCTGGGCGAATTAGCCAAAATGCAGAAGAATGATGCTGAGAAATATGCCACATTCTGGAAAGAGTTTGGTCAAGTCATTAAAGAAGGCCCGGGTGAAGATTTTGCTAATAAAGAAGCTTTGGCTAAATTGATGCTCTTCTCATCAACAGAGACCGGCAGCGAAGACCAAACCGTAACGTTGGCTGACTATGTTAGCCGAATGAAGGATAAGCAAGATAAGATTTATTACATCACCGCAGAGAGTTTTGCTGCCGCGAAAAACAGCCCACATATGGAAGTATTCCGTAAGAAAGGTATCGAAGTATTGTTGCTCTCTGAGCGTATTGATGAGTGGTTAACTAACTCCTTGACTGAGTTTGATGACAAGCAGTTACAGTCAGTTGCTAAAGGTGATCTCGATTTAGGCGAATTGGCCGATGAAGAAGAGAAAAAAGCACAAGAAGAGACTGATAAAAACTTTGCTGACTTAGTCGAGCGTGTCAAAACAACATTGGGTGATAAAGTGAAAGATGTGCGTATTACGCATCGTTTGACTGATTCACCAGCGTGTTTAGTGGTTGATGACTCCGATATGAGTGCCAACCTCGAGCGGATGTTAAAAGCCGCAGGTCAACAAGTCGGTGGTACTAAGCCGATTTTTGAAATCAATCCTGACCACCCAATGGTTGTTCGATTGAAAGACGAATCAGACGATACGCGTTTTGAAGATTGGTCATCGATTTTGTTTGACCAAGCTCTATTAGCAGAAGGTGGCCAATTAGAAGATCCTGCTAGCTATGTGAAACGATTAAATACATTGTTATTATCTGTCGCTTAAAAGCAAACACTGGCTGACGTGTCGTGAGAACGGCACGCCACTTGTTTGATAGTTAATGTAGAATGCTGGGCATAGCAATGCCCGGCATTTTTTTTGGAAGATGAATGAAAGATAGTAACAATAACGAATCATTTCAATCGGATAGTTTACAACGCTTTATTTTTGATAATGCGGAAATTCGTGGTGAATGGGTACATTTGACATCGGCTTGGCAAGCGGTGACATCACGTCGTCATTACCCTCAGCCGATACAGCGTGCATTGGGTGAGATGATGGCAGCGGCCGCTCTCTTGGCTGCGACAGTGAAAATAGACGGTCGCCTAGTACTACAAGTTAAGTCGCAAGGCTCAGTCAATCTTATGATGGTGGAATGTACGAGTGACAATACACTGCGCGCCTTTGCACAATGGGATCAAGAGGCGACACTAGCCGATGATGCAAGCTTATATGATTTAACGGGAAGCGGGACTTTAGCGATTAGTATTGAAGTGACCGCTGCAGCACAGCCTTATCAAGGTATTGTGAGCTTAAATGACACTTCTGTAGCAGCGTTGTTAGAAAATTATTTTAAACAATCTGAACAATTATCAACTCGGGTCTGGTTATCTGCTGATAAGGAGGTCGCTGGCGGTTTGTTATTGCAGCAATTGCCCAATCCCGATAAATCAAGTGAAGAAGAAGCAGAATCATGGTCACGGATTAGCCAACTAGCCTCAACCGTTAGTCAAAATGAATTAATGACTTTGGGCCCTGGCACATTGCTACATCGTTTATTTCACGAAGAAGAATGCCGTTTACTCGCAACAACAAAAATGCGCTTTGCCTGTAGCTGTTCTCGTGAACGGGTGGCGAACACGATTAATTTGTTGGGCCATCAAGATGCGATGGATCTGGTTCAAGAGCAAGAGAAAATTGAAGTAGCCTGTGAGTTTTGTAATGAACATTATTACTTTGATAAAGCGGATGTAGCCCTGATTTTTGCGCATGCTGGGGCCAGTACAATTTTTGACTCGGATACTTTGCATTAATCTAGTTAAGTGTTGGGACAGACTATTATTAATGACTTCCTCATTGATAGGGTTGCACCTTTGTTTAGTCTAATTTAATGATCCCTCATCTATCAGATCAACGCAGATAAAGAGGGTCTGGTTTAAGTTGGCTTCAACTTTGTTATTAATGATGACAGTCCCGGGTTGTGGTCATGGCTTTGAAGGTGAATATGAGACTAAAGTCGGCTCGTCAAACGGCTTATGGCTGCCTTTGTTAAGGTAGCGCGTTCTCAAACAATTGTCATCGGCTCGAGTTACATCGATAGTGGAGACAGTCGGAGTGAGTTCGAGAAAATTTTTGTCTGTGAGTCAGGTAGTCAGTGTTATTTCGTTTTTAAGCCCCCTGCTGCTGAGGATGTCTGAAAGAGTATTGCTCATGACACCTTGGGCAAAGGCAGTAATTTAATCAATTTAAAGTGGGTTTGACTAAAAAATAATAAGAGGAGCGGACCGCGATACTCTCTTTAGTTTGACCATAGAGATCAGTCCCAAGGCCGAGCTATTTTTTCCTTGATTAAACTTAAAGAAACCAGTTGATGAGCGCTTTTTAGATATTTAACGTGCTCTTGATTTGTTATACGGTTCACCTTATTTTTGAATCCATTTAAAACGACACTCAGCAAATCAAGGTGCTGGTCGAAAAACAGGTGGCTTTTAGAATACCGAAATTGAGCACCGATATTTTAATGGTACTAGCTGGTTTATTGGGCTTTGCCAATCTCAAATAGCTTAGCACTTACTTTCTAGAGATGATGAGCGCTGAATTGATGGATATATGGTTGATGTCGATACTATGCGACAAAAATCATTGTCTTGGTCATAAGTCATATATGATGAATATATGAAATCAATCACACGTAGAGCTTTGCTTAAATATTCGACTGCTATTGCTGGTTTGGCTGTGTTTTCACTTGATTCTGTGGCGGGGATCTTGACCCCTAGTGCGTCAGAAGGCCCGTTTTACCCAAAATCATCAATGCGTTTTGATGATATCGATAATGATCTTGTTAAAGTATCTAATGTGGTGGCAGAAGCGGGCGGTGAAATTATTCTGCTAACAGGGCAGCTTGTGTCTAGAGAGGGCGCGTCTCTGGCTGGGCATCGGATTGAGATTTGGCAATGTGATGTTAACGGAAAATATTTATACCCCCGTGATGGACGTAATATTTTATATGATGAAAGCTTTCAAGGTTTTGGACATGATATTACTGACATCAATGGCCATTATCAATTTAGAACAATTAAGCCGACAAATTACCCTGGTAGAGCGCCCCATATTCATGTCAAAGTTTGGGATGGAGAGCACGAATTATTGACGACCCAACTCTATATCGCTGGGTATAAGTTTAATGATTCTGACGGCCTTTATCGCCGGATGTCATCTGAGCAGGCAGAACAGGTTTCGATGGTGTTTAATAATCATGGTGATGTGCTTGAAACCATAGTCGATGTGATTATATAGTTGGATTTAAAAAAAGTGTGGTGGGTAATGCTCTATGAGTAAACAACCATAATGGCGGTAATATGACAATTCCATATGATTTAAAAAGCCCGACGAAAAGCTATAAGCTCCCTAAAAAGTATCTGGAAATATCTGGAGTATGCTCAATGCAAGGAAATGACTGCTTGGCCTTTGTAGAAGACGAGGCAGTTCGAGTCTACCAGTTTGATCGATTGTCCAATGAAATCACCGAGTACCCAAAGCACGACTCTGGGGACTCGGAAGATATTGTGATTATTGAAAATACTGCTTATATATTGCATGCCGGAAAACGGCCAGCAATATACAAGATAACAGATTACAACAAGGGCTCAGCCCAATCTGAACGTTACGATTTGAATCTCCATAGAGACTATGATCCAGAAGGATTATGTCATGATGCGACAGAAAACCGCCTGCTCATTGCTTGCAAAGGTTCTCCTGTTAAAGGTGACAAGTGCCGTAAAATATTGTCTTTCGACCTCGCGTCTATGACCAGAGCAACCTCACCTGTTTTCATCATAGATAGTCGAGACTTTTTAGATAAAAAGGGTGAGACATTCAATCCATCAGGCATTGCAATTCATCCTAACGCCAACGATATTTATTTAGTTGGCACAAAAGAGGTAAAAATGATTGTCTGCTATGGAATGAATGGTCACTTCAAAGGCGCCTCTAAACTCAATAAAAATCAATTTAGCCAACCGGAGGGGATAACTTTTATGGACTCTGGGGAGTTAATTATTTGCAGCGAAGGAGAAAAAAGCAAAAAAAATCACAAAGGGAAAAAAGCCAGAATATTTATGTTCTCGGTTGAAGCGAACTCACTAATATCAAAAGGTCAGCTAAGCTGAATTTTGTTAGTCTAGTGTGGCTAGCGTCTCTGCCTTTAATGATTTAGGCACAAGATGTTGCTTTGTTACTTGTAACCCTATTGCTGCTCTGTTGGTTAATTAATACTCGGCAGAACCTAGAGTTAGGCTTAATTTATACGCAGTTTAATCACAGAGCATTTTATGGCCATCAGTTCTACAATCAATAAAGTATCCCTATCTATTGCTAATATGGATACGCATTATTATCAAAGCCATGAGTTGACGATGGCACAACACCCATCGGAAAATGACTTCCGGTTTATGATTCGGGTCATCGCTTTTATACACAATGCCGATGAGCAGCTCACCTTCACTAAAGGGATGAATAACGACGACGAACCCGAACTGTGGCTTAAGTCATTAACCAATGAGATTGAGCTATGGATTGATTTTGGTCAGCTTGATGAGAAACGAATTCGCAAGGCCTGCAGCCGTGCAAAGCAAGTCATCATCTATACCTATAATGAAGGGAAAGCCAGTATCTGGTGGCAACAGCAACAAGAAAAATGCCAACGCTTTGGTAACTTATCTGTTATTCACATTACCGCTGACGGTGTCGAGGCATTATTGAATCGCTCAATGCAGTTACAATGCAATATACAAGAAAGTGTGATGTATTTAAGTGATGATAATGAGTTGCAGACCATTACCTTCACTAAAATGAATTAATGCTTGGCAATGAGACGTTGATAGTTATTGTTTAATAAGGATAAAGTGATGCTCATTCGAAACCTCAGTATTACTCATCATGCGCCTTGATAAATTCGTCTGTAAAAGTACTGAGTTAACAAAAGGTGAGGCAATTCAACGGATTCATTTTGGCGAGGTTAGCGTTAATGGCGAGATTACGACTAATGAAGCGACTCAAGTTCATGAAAATAATACGATATGCTTAAAGGGGGTTGGGCTGACCGGGCGCGATTTCCGCTATATTCTCATGCATAAACCAGCGGGTACTATTTGTTCAAATATCGATGAGGTGTACCCAACGCTGTTTAATTATCTAGCCGTTGATAAACTCTCGGAGTTGCATACCGTAGGACGATTGGATGCTGACACAACGGGTTTGGTGTTGATTACTGATGATGGGCGTTGGTCATTTAATATTACAGCGCCATCTAAATTCTGTTGTAAAATTTATCGAGTGGGTTTATCCAAAGATATAGCCGGTGACGTGGCTTCTAAGTTTGCACAAGGGATTACTTTGCAAGGTGAACAAGGATTAACATACCCCGCGACTTTGGAAGTGGTTAGTGGCAAAGAGGTGCTTTTGAGCCTGACTCAAGGTAAATTTCATCAGGTAAAGCGGATGTTCGCGGCCGTGGGTAATCGTGTGGTGTCACTTCACCGAGAGCAAATCGGTGATGTTGTTCTTGATGTAGAGGTTAAGCATTGGCGTTACTTAACAAAAGAAGAAATACAGTCCTTTGCTCAACCTAGCTATTGAAATAAGTTAGGTTCACGAACAGCTTTTGTTCAAAGGGCTATTGCTGGCTTTTGGCAGTGGTCGCCATGCTAATGAGTGTGTCAATCTCCTGACCGATTGCGTTGTAGCTTAGCAATTGATCAAACCATTGGGTTGCCACAGCCTCGCTTTGCAGCCCTAATAAAATGCCCAGTATATTACCCCGGTGTACATTGTCCCCCCCTAGGCTGGTATTCACTTTAAGCGCTTGCCAGGGGGCATTTTGGTATTTATAGGCTAAATACAACACCACAGGCCAGGAATCTGAGATATAACAGGCTCGCGAAAATAGCTGTCCTACTACTTGATGATCGGGCAAGTTACGTTTTATCAAACCGACTACATTCAAGCCCGGCGTGCCTTTACCCGCTTCTACCAAGAGTGCCTTAACGCCTTCCTCATCGGGTCCCTCCATCAAACCACACAGCAGTTTTACATAACGGTCACAAACTTGCATTAATGATTCATCGGGATGTGTCAGCGCTAAGTGTTCGCGACAGGTAATCTGTATTGCGGACTCGCTGGCACCTTTAAGACGTTCTGAAAAAACTAACGGAGCTATGGTAACTAAACCACCGACTGAAGCCGTGTCGTGCGTTTTCATGGCACAGCTTTCTGGTTTTCGGCCTTGTGCAAAGTGTGCGAAAAACCCACGATGATACGACTCTGCATAGGTGTCAGGATGAGCAGGGGGTTGCGTTGTCATAAAATCAATGTAAGCGTGTACAAATGCGTGGCGGTCATAACTTTCAGGTGTATCAGCAAGAACACGCATCAAAACACGGGCGCAGTGGGCGTTTAATGTGTTTTCGCCTGCTGGCATGCCTTGATGATAATGCACATTAGGGGTATCCCAGAACTGAGCCTTATCTTTTAATATAATATCGCCAACAACTTCAGTGTCATTACTGTTAGATGTATCGCTAGACTGACGACCTCCTTTACGTTTGGAATGTAATGACATGATAGAAGAGGGGTGAAACTCAGGTGCGGCCTCGAACTGCTGAATACCACCGGGAAAAGCCAATTCTATTTCTAATGGCTGATAAAACCAGTGGACTGGCATTGCTAGGGCATCAGCAATGAATTGTGTTTTAAGTGCATTGGCAACGCGAATTGACTGAAAAGAATGATGACTCACTGAAATGCCTTTATTAGGGTTAACAAGGGGAAAGTTCCACCTCGGGTATATTAATGACCGATAATGCGCTTGTTAGTTTCTTAGGGGGAAAGGTCTTTGAAAGGGTCGACAGAACAGACAATATCTAGGACATATTCAATACAGGGATCTTATTCTTTTTGAATCAAAGCTAAGTAGCGCTTCTGTAAATAAATCTGTCCCGTTTTGATTTAAATGGTCCAATACGACATTGGGCCCCGAATACAACGCGCTGCACAGAGATTATTTTAATTTGTAATCAATGGGTTGGGTAATTGCCAGTAGGAGGGCTCCCGATATAGAAACTAAAAGGGATCCGTCAGGTAACGTCCTCATTAGGCTTCAGGCTCTCTCGTTGTTAACTTTAATGATAATGATTCGTATTATTACTTATTGGTTAGTGACACTTTCTTCGGTATCTTAAACCTATAGTAGCCGATTGAAATTATCGAGCATTTTTAACTCTAATTTAAAAGTGGTGCGTCATGGGACATAATAGTGATTTAGATACCAACAACAGTGCAAACGTCAAAAAAATACTTGGGCTACTCAGCCGTGCAGAAAAGAATTTTTTGCATTCTTTGAAAAAGGCTGTTGGTAAAGAAACCGTTATCTTTTCAAAAGTAGCCATCAATGATGCACTGTTAAAACAGGAAGTAGCTACGGACTTCAAAGCGAGTGATTATGGGGATAAGTTATTCGACTTTCTGATTTATGATGAAACCCAATCATTTATCGTCTGTGCCATAGAACTTGATGACCGTTCCCATTCCAAACAAAAATTTCATCCAGAACAGAGCTATCAAGCGCTCTGTGACGATGCAGCTATCCCGCTGATGGAAATTCCAGCCCGTTGTGGTTATGACATCGCAGCCTTGAGATCGGAGGTTTTTAACTATCTTCAATTAAAACACCAGAATCAGCTATTTGGGGTCAAGGCATAAGGAAAGAGGAGCATACTACTTTTTGAGCAAGATGGCAGGGTGAAAAGGAGTTGAATCTCACATCAAAAACCGGACACTCTTCAGCGCTATAGATTACTTTTCTGACTTTTTATGGTGATTGATAAATTAATGCTAAATGGCGGCTACTCTTAACTGTAGGGCACGGTTATCTATCTAAAGATATTTTTTCTAGCCACTTCCTAGGTCGGGTTTTGGTCAGAATGACGTAATATGTTTTATTGTTTGGATTTGTTTTTGAAAAAAGGGAAGCGTCCCATTTTAGTTCCAGGGTTGTTCTTGTTTTAAATTGAGATCAACTAGTGTTTGTGGAAATAAATCTGTTCCCTCTCAGCTTTCACTCTAGAGACATTGCCTATTTTTTAGAAAAGATTGAAGGGACGCTGATGTTGTTTCAAATAATCAGTGTTATTGGTGCCGCCTATGGACTATATTTGGCATACAAAACGTATATTCACAGAACACAATCCTCCGCACTAACTAGCCATATTGCTTACTTCGAATTGTTTAAGAACTATATTCATGATGAAGTTGAAAAAATAACAAAACTCAAAACATCTAAGATTGAGGTTTTTGTTTGGTATAGAAAAATACACCCGAACTCAATTCGTGGTGACATAAGTATCTGTCGGAACTATGATTCACTTGTTGGACAAATAATAGAAGCTATTAATAAAACAAATATAAGCCTATCGCCTACAGCGAAAAGCTATGATAGAAATAAACATCAACGGCTTATAATTGCATCTTTGTCTGAGCTTGGAATTGATATGGATACCAATACAAAAAATCAATTTATTGAAACAGAGCTGCAAGTGTTCAAGTGAATTGATATGGTTAATCAGACCTTCATGGCGACAGACGTCAAAATACCAGAGATAAAGAGATAGTATATTTGAAAAGTGTATCTAGGTGTCAAGGAGCCAGCTGGCTTGATTTTCTGCCTTAACTAGCCACTTATCGAAATATGGGTAATGCCAACGATTATTAATGCATTTATATTCAACTTTGGTATAGTTTTAGGTATCAGATGGATGTCAGGCCAGCCTTATAAGAATGGATAAATTTTAGATGCTTAAAGTGGTCTACAGTAATGATATGTTGCAGCTCGCGGCAAGGCTAGCCGAGCAGCAGCAATTAGCCCCCTTACCGCCGTTGGAAGCTGAGACGATCATTGTTCAGAGTAATGAGTTGTCTCGTTGGTTGTCACTGTATTTAGCCCAACATCATTCGATTGCTAGTCATATTGAATTTCCTTACCCTTCGTCTTATATCTGGGCTTTATTTCGCCGTGTGTTGCCCGACATTCCTAAAGCATCAGCGTTTAGTAAGGATGCGATGACATGGCGGATATTTGATCTGTTGCCTGTCTGTTGTCAACAATCTGGGTTTGAATCCGTTGCAGGGTATTTAGGTGAGCAAGATGATGTTGTTAAGCGTTATGGTTTGGCACATCGCATTGCCGATAGTTTTGATCAGTATTTAATGTATCGACCGGATTGGGTTCAAGCTTGGGAGCAATCAGGGTCACATTTACCGCACTGGCAAGCGATGTTATGGCAGCATTTAACTGCCGAAGTACCACAACCTGCGATGCATCGTGCCAATTTGTTAGAAAGTCTAAAAGCCTATTTGCAATCAAGTACTGAAAGACCTGTTGGTTTGCCAACGCGATTGGCAATTTTCGGTGTGTCTGCTCTGCCCCCTGTTTATCTGGCTTTATATGAGTTGATGGCCAAGTTCTGTGATATTACCTTGTATTTTTTTTCGCCGAGTCAAGAGTATTGGGGCGATTTAGTCGCGCTTAAACAACAAGGCCAACAAGCATTAGACTTTGATGGCGAAGCGGCATTTAATGAGTCGGGTCATCCTCTACTGGCAAGCTTAGGCAAGCAAGGCCAGGACTTTTTTGAGCAGTTGCAACAGTGCGATCACCAATCGACGTCTTTATTTTCGATGCCTGATGATTCTAGCTTATTGGGCCAATTGCAATGCGATATTGTTCAGTTAGTTGATCCCAGTTTGAGTCTGGACAAGCGCTTGATTGCTGATGAGGATGATTCGATTCAATGCCATGCTTGTCATAGCACCATGCGTGAAGTTGAAATATTGCATGATCAATTATTGGCCTTATTTGAACGGCATCCTGATTTATCTCCAACCGATGTTGTGGTGATGACGCCGGATATCGACGTATACGCCGGTGCGATTGATGCCGTGTTTGGCACCGCAGCCAAAGAGCTGCGCATCCCTTATGGGATATCTGGGGCGAGTGGCCAACAACAAAGTCCAGTATTGTCTGCTTTTGACCGCTTATTGGCTTTGCCTGAATCTCGGTTTGATGTGGAAAGCATTGTGGCTTTATTGGAATGTGAAGCGATTCAACAGCGTTTTTCTTTGCATGACGGCGATGTGATCTTGATACGAGATTGGTGCCGTGAAACCCAGATACGTTGGGCCTTGTCGGCAGATGATAAAGCAGCACTCGGCCTACCTGCAACGCCAGCCAATAGTTGGAGAGCAGGGTTAGATAGGTTGTTATTGGGGTATGCCTTGCCGTTATCTGATGATGATGGCCGTTGGCGTTTATTTGAGGGTCAGTTAGGTGTGGATGGTATTCGCGGTGAACGGGCTCAAACGATGGCACAGCTTTGTGCTTTTGTTGATAGTTTGGATAGTGCAAGGCAACGATTAAAACAGTCCAATACGGCCTTGCAGTGGCAACAGACCTTGCTTAACCTGATAACACAGTTTTTTAAACCAGCACAGGGTAATACCCGCGATCTAATGGATGTGATGTCGATTACCCAAAGTTTGGACGCTTTGGTTGAAAGTACCGAGCTAGCCACCTTTGAACAGACAATGCCGATCAGTTTGATAAGCGAGTGGTTAAAAAGTAATCAGGACGTGAGTCCATTAGCGCATCGCTTTATGGGCCATGGTGTGACATTTTGTGGGATGGTGCCGATGCGGAGTATTCCGTTTTCGGTGGTGTGCTTAATTGGGATGAATGACGAGAGCTTTCCTCGCCGGCAACCCAAGCAAGGCTTTGATTTATTGTCCTATGACTTTAGGAAAGGTGACCGATCACGGCGTGATGATGATCGCTATTTATTTTTGGAAGCCATATTGTCATCGCAACAACATTTATACCTTAGTTATGTGGGCGCGAGTATCGTTGATAACGCGCCTATTCCACCGTCAGTGCTGGTCAGTGATGTGAGAGATGTTTTACGGCAAGGCTTTGAGCAAGCCAGTGGCGAAGATATTTGGCTGCAAGTATTAACTGAGCATCCGTTGCAATCATTTAGCCGCCGATATTTTGATGGTTTATCTGAAAAGTTAATGAGTTATCAGTCGGCCCATTGTCCAGCCCAAACCCAACAAGTAACAATGGATTTAACTTGGTTCAAAACCCCTTTGCCTGAGCCTGAGGCAGATTGGCGACAAGTTAACTTAAATCAATTGATTCAGTTTTTTCGTCATCCAGCACGTTATTTAATGCAACAACGCTTGGGGCTGAGGTTGGAGCTGGATGAGAACGTGCTGGAGAGTCGTGAACCCTTTACTCTGAATGGTTTGGAAGCATGGCAATTACGGCAACAAGTGTTGGCTCAGAGATTACAGGGTGACACATTGGTCGAGATTTTGCCGTTGATCAAAGCCACTGATGTATTGCCTCAAGGGAGTGTTGGTGAGTATGTACTAAATGATCAACTTGAAAAAGTGGAAGAATTTGTGAGTACTTTGAATCCGATATATCCAGAGACTTTTTTAACGCCGATTCAATTTGACTTCAGCTTGGTAGACTTTTCGCTGTTAGGACAGTTAGAAGACGTTAGTTTAAAGGGGGTGTTTCAGTATCGACTGGGTAAAGCGAAAGGCGGCGAACTATTAGCTGTGTGGTGCCGACATTTGATACTCAATTATTTGAAACCTGACGGGGTGGTGTGCGAGAGCCGTTGGATAACAGAAGATGCTGATATTAAACTATTGCCGGTTGAGCAGCCAGAAATCCACTTATTAGACCTATTGACTCATTACTGGAAGGGATGTCAGCAACCATTGCCATTATTTGCTAATACGAGCTTTGCTTATGCTAAAGCCGCACTCAACAGCGGCCGAGCGAGCCCTGAGAATGCAATGTGGGGAACCTGGTTGGGTGGGCCATTCTCCGTGGGCGAATCAGAGGATATCTACTATCAACAGCTTTATAAAACAGCGCCACTTGATGAAGAGTTCAAGGCATTAGCATTGGCGATTTATCAACCGATTTATGATCACTTACAGGGTGGTCGATTGTGATCTACTTAGATTCTAAGACGGTGACTTTGTCAGGCCTTAATGTCATTGAGGCCAGTGCAGGTACAGGAAAAACCTATACCTTAGCCGAACTGTATTTACGGTTGATTTTGGAACAAGGCTTAACGGTCGATCAGATATTGGTGGTGACTTATACCCGTGCTGCAACAGAAGAATTGCGAGCTCGTTTACGCGAAAAGCTAGTTGAGGCAAGAGACTTATTACTGGAAGATCCTGCTCATGAGATGATCCCTAGACAACGTTTGATGTTGGCGATTCAAAGTTTTGATGAGTCTGCTATTTTCACCATTCATGGTTTTTGTCAGCGGGTATTAGGTGATTTTGCTTTTGAAAGTGGATTACACTTTGATGTTGAGTTAGTGGGAGATGATCAACAATTACTGCAAGGCTTAGTCGATGACTTTTGGCGAAAGCATATTACTTATGCGGACTCGCGTTTAGCAGCCTTTCTAGTCTCGAGACGTGAAAGCCCTGAGACCTTATTAAAGTCGGTTCGGTCATTATTGGGCAAGCCTTATTTAAAGTATTTGTCGATGCCTGACGTTAATATTGAACAAGCGTATCAGCGAGGACAAAGTCAGTTTGAACGGGTGAAACAACTCTGG
>JBLIIN010000013.1:0-18725 GCA_047635075.1 Methylophagaceae bacterium
CTCGGCTCGCCCACTAGACACCAGTCTATTTTCTCGCCACGTGCTTCAAGCATTTCAATGACTTTAACGGTCCCCCCTGTTGCGGGGCCTTCTTCATCACTGGTAATCAAGAACGCCATGCTGCCTTCGTGAAAAGGATGCCGGGCAACAAAGCGCTCACATGCGTTAACCATAGCGGCAATGCTGCCTTTCATGTCAGCCGCGCCACGGCCATATAACAAGCCATCACGAATTTCAGGTTCAAATGGCGGAGAATGCCAGTTTTCTGCGGGGCCAGTAGGAACAACATCCGTATGACCGGCAAATGCAAAAACAGGGCCTACTTTACCGCGCCGTGCCCAAATGTTATCAGTCCATTGATCTGCTTGGCCAAAACGCAAATGTTCGATCTCAAAGCCAATTGCAGACAACCTGTCTGCTAGCAATTGCTGGCAGCCTTTATCATTCGGGGTAACACTGTCTCGACGAAGAAGCTCAAAGGTAAGATCAAGGGTAGCAGACATATTATTTTCCAAAGTAAGCGGCGTAGTCGGCTTCTTTAAAACCGACAAAGCAATCGTCATTGGCATTCATGACGGGCCGTTTAATTAATGTCGGATTTTCCAACATTAATTCAATGGCAATGGTTTCATCCATTTTTTCTTTACGTGGGTCATCTAATTGTCGCCAAGTCATGCCACGTTTATTGAGCAAAGTTTCCCACGAGACTTTCTTTAACCATACTTCAATAGTTTCTTGTTTAAGCCCTTCCTGTCGAAAATCATGGAAAGTGAAATCGACGTCGTTAGCATCAAGCCAACGACGTGCTTTTTTAACAGTATCGCAATTTTTAATTCCGAATATGACCATACTTACCTCTGGTTTTAACTGAAAGAAAAAAAACGTTACATTGATTGTTCATTGTGGACATCATAGCAAGACACCCTCAATATTTAGATGTCGCGAAGTAATTCGTTGATACCGACTTTACCGCGAGTTTTGGCATCAACTTGTTTCACAATAACAGCACAATATAAGCTGTAAGAGCCATCTTTAGACGGTAAGTTCCCAGAAACGACCACTGACCCAGCAGGAATACGGCCATAACTAATTTCACCGGTCATGCGATTGAATATTTTTGTACTTTGGCCAATGTATACGCCCATTGAGATGACCGCACCTTCCTCAACAATAACGCCTTCAACCACTTCAGAGCGAGCACCAATAAAACAGTTATCTTCAATAATTGTTGGCGCGGCTTGTAATGGCTCTAGAACACCACCGATGCCTACACCGCCCGACAAATGGACGTTCTTACCAATTTGAGCACATGACCCGACAGTTGCCCATGTATCAACCATCGTACCAGAGTCTACGTAGGCACCTATATTAACGTAAGAAGGCATTAAGACGGTACTTGGAGCGATATATGAGCCGCGACGCACTGAAGCGGGTGGAACGACACGAATACCTGCTTTATTGAAATCCGCCTCGGTGAAATCAGCAAATTTCGGGTCAACTTTGTCGTAGTAATTAGTCTCATTACCAGGCATAAGTTTGTTGTCATTTAATCGAAAAGATAGCAGGACTGCTTTTTTCAACCACTCGTTAACTATCCAGTCACCATTTTTTTTTTCAGCAACGCGAGCGGAGCCATTATCGAGCATTTCAAGGACATCGTTGACTGCATCACGTACGCTCGGATCTGCATTAGCAGGCGTAATATCAGCACGACGTTCAAACGCGTCTTCAATAATTTGTTGAATATCACTCATTTTTTGATTTTCTCCAATAGGGTTTTTAAATTATAGATGTTCGATGAGGTGGCGAATACGCAGGGCAGCTTCAACACATTCTTCTAATGATGCAACAAGCGCCATGCGGATACGATTCTGACCTGGATTACCTGCCTTTGTATCACGGGCTAAATAGCTGCCCGGTAATACAGTAACATTATGTTCGTGGAACAAACGTTGGGCAAATATGGTGTCTGAAATGGGGGTTTCAGCCCAAAGATAAAAGCTCGCCTCAGGTTGTTTGACATTCATTATTGGCGATAATATTTCTAGAACGGCAGTAAATTTTTCTCGGTAATAACAGCGATTATAAGCAACATGTTCTTCATCTTGCCAAGCGCTGAGAGAAGCGGCTTGTGTTGCTGGTGGCATCGCACAACCATGATAAGTACGGTAGCGTAAAAAGTCTTTCAAAATGCTCGCATCGCCAGCGACGAAACCAGAGCGTAAACCTGGCGCATTCGAACGTTTAGATAAGCTATGAAATGACACACAACGACTATAATCACTATACCCTGCCATGGCAGCGGCTTGTAGTAATCCGATAGGGGGGTTAGCTTCATCTAGATAGATCTCTGAATAACATTCATCTGAGGCAATAACAAAGTCATATTGATGTGCGAGTGCAATTAATTTGCCCAAAGTATTGGCGTTAATGACAGCACCAGTTGGATTGCCAGGACTACATAAATAAACGAGCTGGCATTGTTGCCAAACTGATGGACTGACAGCCTCAAAGTCTGGCACGAAATCGGTTTCTACAGTGCAATTTAGAAAGTGAGGTTTTGCACCAGCTAAAATTGCCGCACCTTCGTATATCTGATAAAACGGGTTCGGCATCACGACTAGGGGATCCGATGTGCGGTCGATCACTGCCTGTGCAAAAGCAAACAGTGCCTCGCGTGAGCCATTAACGGGTAGGACTTGTGAGATAGGATCAATGTGGCCGTTAAGATGAAAGCGTTGTTCTAGCCAATTTGAAATCGCTTGCCTTAACGCGACAGTGCCTGCTGTGGTGGGGTAGTGAGACAAGCCATTCAAATTTTCAATGACGGCATTAGTGAGGAATCCAGGAGTGGGGTGTTTGGGCTCACCTATAGACAAACTAATATGGGCTAACTCACTAGGCGGGGTTAATCCCGCTTTTAAAGTCGCCAGTTTTTCGAATGGGTAGGGGTGTAACAGGCCTAGATCCGGGTTCATAAATTGACAGTAATATAAATTAAAGCAGGTCATTATAACGGGTTATTAATAACTCGTGGTATAAGGTTAGGCCATGACGACTAGAATGATTTCCGAAAATAACTTAGCCATAGCCTGCTTACTTTTTTCTGCCAGTTTATGGGGTCTTATTTGGTACCCACTCCGTTTACTAGATGAGGCCGGAATGGCTGGCGTATGGAGTACCTTGATAATGTATCTAGCGGCAGCTGTATTAACAATACCCGTCTTATCAAAAATTAAAGACTATAAAAATTTGGAGAACAAAGGTGCGCTGTTGGGCTTGGCACTAGCAGCAGGTATAACCAATGTTGCATTTGTAGTCGCTTTGATTGAAGGTGAAATTATGCGGGTAATATTGTTATTTTACTTATCACCCCTGTGGACAGTGTTATTTGGCCGTTGGTGGTTAAATGAACGACTGTCTCGTCACGCGGTCTTACTTTTTTGTGTCGCAATGCTTGGATCGGCAGTGATGCTTTGGAACCCAGAAGTGGGAAAGCCTTGGCCAAAAGGCTTAGCAGATTGGCTGGCGCTAACGGCCGGCATCGCATTTTCAATTAACAATGTCTTGGCAAGAAAATTATCAGCGCATTCGATGGGAATTAAAACTGCCGTAACGTGGTGGGGGGTTGTTTTTGTTACGACGGTGGTCATTATAATTGAGCAGTCACCCATGCCCACAGTACCGACCAGCATCTGGTTGGCAGCTGTTTTGTTGGGCTTGTTAGGCATTGTGTCAATGACCGTGACGGTGCTGTATGGCTTAGCCAGAATGCCTGTATATCGCTCTTCGGTCATTATGTTGTTTGAGCTAGTGGTGGCTGCAATAGCGGCTTGGTTATTAACTAATGAAGCTATGACGACACAAGAATGGATTGGAGGAGCAATGATACTTATAGCAGCCTATGGCGTTGCTATGCTGGCGGTTCCCAAAGCGCGCTAACGATAACGATAGAATAATGATTAAGAGGAATAAAAGATAATGATTAAAGCAATTGCCCACACAACTTTCTTAGTCGCAGATGTTAAAAAGTCTCTGGTGTTTTATTGTGATGTCTTGCAGATGCATTTAAATGCGACCAGACCTGACTTTGCCTTTGATGGGGCTTGGATTGATATCAGTGATAGTGGGCAGCAAATTCATTTAATGCGCTTGCCTAATCCTGACTCGGCTGAAGGGCGGCCAGATCATGGCGGCAGAGATAAACATCTAGCCTTAGTAGTGGAAGATATTGTAAAACTAGAACAAAGACTCATTGATGCGAATGTTAAATTTACTAAAAGTAAGTCTGGCAGAGCCGCTTTTTTCTGTCGTGACCCAGATGGTAATGCTCTGGAGTTTGCAGAAGATTTCACTCTAAAGTTATAACTTTTTAAGTCGTCAACGACTTGCAGACTTACCCACATTTTCTGTGGATAACTTTGTGCATAAAGTTGAAAAAGTAAGCTAAGTCATTATTTTGTAATGTAAGCTTTGTGATTGGTTAATAAATAAACAATTATAATATATCATTTAAAATCAATATGTTGCGATAATGTTAATTGCTATCAATGGCTTAGGGAACTTTACAGTTAAGCTGTTTTGTTTCTCATCGATAGAGGTGAATAACTTTTCTATACTTTGCTTAACAACAGCAAATAGAATGGTGATTTAAAGTTTTTGTAAAGTATTATTTTAAAAAAATAAACTTATCTAAATTGAAGGAGTTGGCAAGTAAAGCTATTAACATCTCGCACAGGCATCAATGACTACTTCGATTTTCCTAAGTAATTTGTGACTAATATCTCTAGTAGTTGTTGAACACTGGTATCGTCTTCAATAGCACGAATTTTTAATTGTTTTAAGACGGATTTTTCCAAGCGAAGAGAAGTGTTCTTTTTAATATCAGGGCTTGCTTTCGATTTACCTAAGTTCATTTTTTTTGAACGTGCTTTTTTATTTTTTTTAATATCATCAACCATATTTTCATCACCTCATGTTGGTTATTTTCTCTATAGAAAATGAAGCGTATTTTAGAGCGCTTTTTTGGTTTTCTGGTTTCATTCGCATGTCTCAATGCCGATTATTTTCCTACATTAGCAATATTAACAGTATGTTAAGTTGAGACGTCTATAGTTATATGACGCTTTGAATTAATGACGTCGAGATCAATCTTATGACTTAATGACGTCTTGTGTCAATTTAGCTTTCAGATCGCGCGCTGTTGTCAATGCCCAAAACTATCGTGAGAATGCAGCTTCAATAAAGCCAGTATTTGCTGTTTCAAGGCTAGATGAGGGTGTTAAGCGATGATTTTCTAACCCAACAAAATCAAATAAGTTAGTATCCGCTAGCTGGGAGGGAGAAATATTTCTTAAACTCTTAAAAATAATGTCAGAACGGCCGGGGTATTGTTTATCCCACGACTGGAGCATCTCCTTAATCACTTGCCGTTGCATGTTGTCTTGGGACCCACAGAGATTACAGGGGATAATTGGAAATTGCTGATGAATTGCGTAGCGGGCAATGTCTGACTCTTTACAATAACTAAGAGGACGGATAAGAATATTTGTTTTATCATCACTCAAAAGCTTAGGTGGCATAGCTTTTAATTTACCACCATAAAACATATTTAAAAATGCCGTTTCAACGATGTCATCACGATGATGGCCTAATGCAATTTTCGTAATATCATTCTGCCTAGCCCAGCCATAGAGTGAGCCCCGACGAAGACGAGAACATATTCCACAAGTTGTTTTCCCTTCAGGAACAACCTCTTTGACGATGCTGTAAGTATCTTTCTCAATAATATGAAACGGGACGTCTAGCTTAGTAAGATATTCAGGCAAAACATGTTCTGGAAATCCGGGTTGCTTTTGATCTAAGTTGACAGCAATTAGTTCGAAATCGATGGGTGCATGTTTTTGTAAGTTCATCAAGATATCAAGCAGGGTGTAACTGTCTTTACCACCGGATAAACAAACCATGATTTTATCGCCATCTTGAATCATGTCGTAATCAGCAATGGCTTGGCCCACATTATGCCGCAGACGTTTTTTAAGCTTATTAAACTCAAGCTTTTGTTTAGCAGAGGTGTCAGACATTAAACTAAGCCGGAAAAGGGTTGTATAGTGACCAAACTGTTTGCAGCTAAATCATCACATTTTTCATCCAATAAGATAAAACAATTAGCCGAACTCATTGAACGCAAGATACCAGAACCTTGACTGCCGGTTGTCGCAACTTGTGTCATGCCCTCAACATTAGTGGATAAAATACCCCGTTGATATTCGAACCGTCCTGGTCGTTTACGAATGGCATCAGTACAGGTAACTTGGAGGGTGAGAGGATCAACGTTGGCTTCCCCCATTAACTGACGCAATGCTGGCGTCACAAACTGGTAAAAGGTCACCATTACTGAAACGGGGTTACCGGGCAAACCAAAAAACAGCGCTTGTCCAATTCGACCAAATGCAAGTGGCCGCCCAGGGCGCATGGCAATTTTCCAAAAGTCGACTTGTCCCAGTTCAGCTAGCATCTCTTTGACATAGTCTGCATCCCCAACGGAAACTCCCCCAGAAGTAATGACGACATCGGCTTGATTTGAAGCATCAATTAGGGCTTGGCGGAGTAGGTCCTTATTATCAGGTACTACTCCCATATCGAGGATGTCAACATCTAGGCGTTTAAGCATGCCGAATAAGGTATAACGGTTACTGTCGTAAATTTGTCCAGCCTCAAGGATGTCGCCGATAGACTTTAATTCGTCTCCAGTCGAGAAAAAGGCGACACGGAGTTTTCGTTTGACCTCGACCTCTGCTATGCCCAGTGAAGCTAATAAACCCAGGTCGGAAGGGATTAATCGACGACCGGTTTTTAAAATCACATCACCTGTCTTTAAATCTTCACCGGCATATCGCACATGCTGACCTTTCGGGTGAGGACTATGAAGGAGGATAGTCTCGCCTTGCGTTTCGACTAATTCTTGCATTGCAATCGTATCGCATTCTGGTGGTACAACGGCACCAGTCATAATACGAATACATTCACCCGCCTTGATCTCACCTAGATATGGCTGACCTGCATAGGCGATACCGACTTGCTTTAATTGTGTTGAACCATTAACCAAGTCACTACTACTTATGGCATAACCATCCATCGCTGAATTGTTATGGGCAGGAACAGAAATAGGAGAAATAATATTTTGATGTAAAACACGGTTTAACGCATCACGAATAGGACAGCGTTGCCATGAGTTTAAGGGGGCAATTAGAGTTGTAATTCGAGCTCTAGCAGCATTGATACTCAGACGGTTTTTATCTTCTGGGTCAGCACAGGTGGGTTCAGGTGTGAATTCAGCCATAGTGTTAATGTGTCCAATGAGTAATAAATTGTGCGATGTAATCTGCAATAGCATCGATATCGTTGATATCAAGTTGGTCGAGTTCGCGGCTGAGTGATAATGCCTCATCACTGGCTATTGCAATGATATTATCATCGTGCTCATAGATAAACGGTTTACCTACGCTAGGGCGGTGTAACTCTATCTTAGAGAGGGGTTCGTGTTTAAACCCCTCTACTAATATGATATCTAAAGTCGATGAATCTAAACGAGGTATTAAATCTGCCAATTGCGGGTTCTGTTCGCTATTAACACCGGTTTGCATCAATGCCATTAAGCGACTCGATGCCACTAAGGTTTGCTGAGATCCTGCTTTGCGAATTTCATAACTGTCTTTGCCGGGCGTATCGATATCAAATAAGTGATGGGCATGTTTTATCACAGCGACTTCAATACCTTGGTTATTTAAGGCTGGAATCAATTGCCGTAATAGTGTCGTTTTCCCTGTACCACTATATGCAGAAAAGCCTAGGATTGGTATGTCAGAGTGAATTTTTGCATCATAAGTGATGATATCTTCGGGATGGTTAAAGTTAGTAAAGCTGTTGGCTTGATCGGAAAAGTCGACGGCAATCGTATTATGTTGGGTAAACCATAAATCAATTTTACGATCGCCATTGGCTAGAAACTGCTCAAGATGATCTGTCAAGCGAAGAGGTATTAAACAAAAGACGGGTTGCATCCGGTCGCCATCATGGGCGACAGCAATATCAGCGTTATTTGCAAGTAAAGTTTCCATCATACGCTGGCGAAGTTGAGGTGAAATTTGAGGTGAATCACATGGGCAAGTCAGGATAAAGTCAGACTCACAGGCTTGCATTACACTCAACATACCAGCAAGAGGACCACAAAAATTAGTTAATGTATCTTCGATGATACGGTGCCTATATTCTTGATATTGTTTTATATTACGGTTTGCATTTATAATAAGCTCATCAACCTGAGGCTCAAAAAGCGTGATAATATGCTCAATTAATGGCCGCTTATGATAAGGGATTAACCCCTTATCTTGTCCGCCCATACGACGGCCTTGGCCACCGGCCAGAATGACACCGGTTACTGTAAGTGGTGATGATAGATTCATTATCTTATATTGCCAGTTGTTAAGTGAGATATTAATTTAGGAGCTAATACATGCTAAAAGTGTTATCAGTGGTAATCATTATACTGTTAAATGTCTCTATCGCATGGGCAGATGTCTCCAAAATCATTGTATTGGGCCTTTTTAAGGGAATGGTCGTGATAGATGTTGATAATAAACAACATACTATAAAAGCAGGTAAAACCACGCCGGAAGGGGTCACTCTTATTTCAGCAACCAGTAAAATGGCTGTGTTAGAAGTCCATGGCATTCAACAAGACTATTTTCTTGGTTCACATATTGGGAGCCACTATGTTGCTCCCCCAAAGCTACCAGTTGTTAGTCTGTGGCCAACCCGAGGTATGTACACCACACCCGGCACAATAAATGGTTATAGCATCGATTTTTTAGTTGATACCGGAGCCTCAGCGATCGCTCTCAATGCGCCAACAGCAAAACGGCTTGGCATTGATTATCAAAAAGGCGTAGTGATAGGCGTTAAGACGGCATCAAGAGTAGAAAAGGCCTTCAGCATCAATCTAGACCAAGTACAAATTGGTCAAATAAAGCTTAACAATGTGTCAGCAATGGTACTTGATGGGCCTGAGCCGAGTAGAGCATTATTAGGAATGAGTTTCTTAGGTCAGTTGGATATGCAAAGAATTGGTGAAAGAATGGATTTGAAACAAAAATTTTAAGTAAAGTTCATCACTAAGCGCAGAGTGAATAAACGGTGAAATATTGATTTTGATAGGACAATAAATAAGGCCCAATTTAATGGGCCTTATTGTTTTAACTTAATTTACTTTATTGTTACTTGTCTACTGTTGGGAACATGATGTGTGCGTACGGTGTGTCAGCCCACATTACATATGGCCCGCCATTATAAGGGTCATGTGAAACACCTTTAAGTAGTTCTACAGGCACTATAACCATCAGGTGAGGACCTTCTTCGATCCAGACGTCACCATTTTTGGGATCAGTTGCACCAGGATCAGTATTGCTTACATGCGCATCACCTTTTAGCATATAACCTAAGCCGACTCTATCTGTTGTGAATTCTTCGCCATGGCCGATGGCATGCATCCATTTTTGCCAAACAGCATCATTACACATTGGGTGTTTATCACCGGGGAGTACGTGTATACCTGGCATGCAGTGCCAGCCATTATTGCCTTCCCGTAAAACAGTGTGGCCATCAGCGCCATAAATAGTTGCATTCTTGCTTAAATTTGATGGGGCTGCAGATTCAGCTCTGGCGATAAGCTCTTCTGTCGTTTCCTGGCTTTGAACATTTAAAGAAACAAGCAACATTCCGATTAACAGAGTGCTAAATTGAATAATATTTTTCATGATAACTTTCCTCGCTTAAAGTCGTTAATAAAAGACGTGCCGTATAAAACTCTTTTTTATTAGAGAGGCCTATACGGCTCGTCGACCGAATAATACCCTTTTATTAACAATTGTTAAAGGAGGGAACTAATTATGGTCGAGCGTTAGTTTGATAATGATCGCTAGTGTAATGCCTTATTTTAAAGATATTTAACGTAATATTATTCGCAAGAAAGAGGGGCGTACGGTAAAAGGTTCTTACTTCTATGAGTTTAAAGTATCGAGAAAGAATTCAAGTCAGGCCCTGACCAATATCAAGGGGAATAGCATTGACCACAGCATTTCGCAGGTTTTTTTCTAGGAGTGTTAATTCTTTAACACTGTAGAGACGAGCTCGGGTAATAAAAGCCATTCCCGAACCACAGTCTAATGAAAATGACCCGCTGGCGCCCAGACCAGCATCAAAATGATATCCATCTTTTCAGAAAATGAGTAATGGCTGTCGCTCATGTAATAAGTTGCGCCTTCAAAACCACATCTATTGAACTGGAACGCATTTCATTGACAGGAGTATATAAGGGATCGCTACCTTCGCAACAACCACCAGATTGTAAAAAGCAATTTTTCCATGTTCAGCTATCAATTTGCGAATTAACTTTTTTGCAGATCTGGTTACAAATAGTCGTTCAACTGTGATTTTAGCCACTTGTTATCACAATAAAAGGACGTTATTGGTATTTTTTATTTTCTGTACTCAGTTCAATTAAATTTATAAGCTAAAAGAAACCCAGTTTGTTTGAGCTGTAACTGACTAATAAATTCTTTGTTTGTTGGTAATGATCTAACATTATTTTATGATTTTCACGACCAACATCAGGCTTGTTATAACCACCGAAAGCAGCATGAGCCGGATAGAGATGACAACAGTTAGTCCATACGGGCCCGACTTTAATAGTGCGATCCCTAAGATAAGCTGTTGTTCGATTACGGCTCCAAACACCAGCGCCCAATCCAATAATAGTGTCATTAGCAAATTCTAATGCCTCTGCTTAGTCTTCAAAGGTGGTCACTGCTAAGCACAGGGCCAAAAATTCATTATTGGAATCTGCGCATTTTGGTATGACCTTTAAGTAGCGTTGGTTCGACATAATAGCCATCAGCAATGTCGTCAGTTAACATTTTACGTTTGCCACTAATGATCACTTCAGCCCCTTCTTGTTTAACGATGTCGATGTAGCTCATCATTTTATTTATAAGTGGAATATCAGCATTCAGGCTTTCTCTAATTGGTTTACCGTTATCGGCTGTATCTGCGGTTGCAATAAGTTATAAATTATCCTCAATTCGGTCCGCGGTTTTGAGCAAAACATTTTCACGAACAGTTGCCGATGTCTTACCTCAAGTATCCGCTGCCGCATGGGCCGCATCTAATGCTAGCTCTAGGTCTAGATCCTCTGCACTGGATTGTGCGGCCTTTGTGAAGTTTTGTCCCGTGATGAGTGATCTGGCATCAAAATATTTGCCTTTAACTGGGGGCTACCCAATTGCCTCCAATGAAGTTACCGTATTTTTCTTTGAAAGGTACTGAAACGTCAAGTACTTTTAATGTAGTTAAACCCATGTTGGCTCCTATAGGTTTTCTAGCGATTACCTTGGCTTTACGCTATTGGATGGTATCTATGGCGGCATATAGGATGCGACCCATTAAGTTAAATAACCTAGACGTTACCAAGGTATAGAACGTCTGTTAATAGACAAGACCATAGCTATATTTACCAATTAAAGGACAACATTGTTTTTAATAAGTAATGGTTAAGGTTATTATTGACGATTTGAACTATAAGGTTGTATCAAGTGGTCTCCTCACGTTGTGTTAAGGACCACGAGAAGCAGATTCTAGTTGATGTTTTGTAATAACAGTTATTACATTTCACTGTGGCTGAATTTACAGGCTGATGCTACTAAACACATTTTCAGTAAAGTTTGATGAGCTAACGCGGAGATAACTTCACTGCACAGTCGAATTATTACCGGGAATCATATACAGAGCATGCAGGCAAGATTATTCATTAGTCAGTCTGATATTAGAGGTCGCCCCTAAAACAGATAATTAGAGCCATTATGAATCAGACAGGCCAATTCAAATTGCTAAAGGAGTCAGTGTTGAAAAAAAGCCCTCCTGACTGAGTCTAGGTTGAGGGCATATTTGAGAGTTGTAAGCATCCGAGACGTTAGTTAAAAACCCTTGGTGATCAGAGCATAAGCTGAATGATTATGAATTGATTCAAAGTTTTCTGATTCGACAGTATAGGCGTTTATGCGTTTGTCATCATTGAGTCTCGCGGCAATGTCACGAACAATATCCTCAACAAATTTAGGATTATCGTAGGCACGTTCAGTAACATACTTTTCATCTGGCCGTTTCAGTAAGCCAAAAATTTCACAAGAAGCTTCTTCTTCAACTAAATCAATTAAATCTTCAATCCAAACAAAGCTATCGACGCGAACAGTCAACGTGACATGTGAACGCTGGTTGTGCGCCCCATAATCAGAGATGTTTTTAGAGCAAGGACATAAGCTAGTGACAGGGACAATGACTTTGACAGTGATGCTCGTTTTATCACCGGTGATTTCACCAATAAAGCTGACTTGATAGTCCATTAAGCTCTTCACTTTACTGATTGGGGCTTCCTTATTTACAAAGTAAGGAAAATCCATTTCAATATAACCAGAGTCAGCTTGGAGACGCTCTGTCATTTCACTCAGCATAGTGCGGAATGATTTAACGGTAATTTCACGTTCATGTTGATTTAAAATTTCAACAAAACGTGACATATGCGTCCCCTTGAATTGATGGGGTAAATTGACATACATATTGAAGTTGGCAATGGTATTTTGTTCACCAGTGCTGCGGTCACTGACCTTAATGGGGTGTTGAATATCTTTAATGCCTACTTTATCTATTGCAATCTGCCGTTTATCGGCGATGTTTTGCACGTCTTCTATTTCGCTAGAGTGTTCAGGTTTTTTGTCAGTTGTCATTTTTAATCCTCAGTATATCTAACGCAAGCACGTTCAGTTTCCCAGATGGTCACTGCAGAAACAGATGCTGTGTCATTGTTTAATGTAGTAGTTAGTTGTTGATAAAAATATTCGGCAATATTTTCTGCCGTGGGGTTCCGAACATCGAATGGGGGGATATCATTTAAGTAACGGTGGTCTAGTGTTTTGGCCAATTCACGGGCAGCAGTTTTAATTGTTTTAAAGTCCATACCCATTTCGTGTTCATTAAGAACCGCAGCGGTGACTTCGACTTCAACTTTCCAGTTGTGGCCGTGCATTCGACTACAAGCACCAGGATAATTACGCAATGTATGGGCAGATGCAAAATCAGTTAAGATTTTCAAAGTGTAGCTTGGATTCATGACTCGATTTTCTATAAAATGACTGTTTTTAATCCGACATTATGCCGGAAAATGCTGTTTTACGGTATTAATTATTCCTGTTGCCGATAAACCACAGTCTGCTAACATCTGTTGCTGTTGGCCATGTTCAAGGAAGTTATCTGGCAACCCGAGCAATTTAATAGCGGTGGTTGAGCCAATGGATAATAAGTATTCCGCGACGCCACTGCCTGCTCCGCCGTGAATTGTGTTTTCTTCGATGGTAATAATTAAGTCATGATTAACGGCAACACTATCAAGGATGTCAGTATCAAGGGGCTTAATAAAACGCATATTAATAACGGTAGCATCTAGTGTTTCACCGGCTTCAATTGCTGCTTGGACCATACTGCCAAAAGCCAATATGGCGATAGTTGAACCTTCACGTTTAATATCAGCTTTAGCAATATCAATAGGCATTAAATCAGTATCAACTTTCACTCCAGGTCCTGTCCCCCTTGGGTAACGGACTGCGCTTGGCCCATTATGTAGATAACCGGTCGTTAACATTTGACGACATTCGTTTTCATCGGCGGGAGCCATAATTAGCAAATTAGGTATACAGCGCAAGTAGCTTAAGTCGAAGCTTCCAGCATGTGTTGCGCCATCAGCACCCACTAAACCGCCACGATCAATCGCAAATAAAACAGGTAAGTTTTGTAGCGCGACATCGTGAATTAATTGGTCATAAGCGCGTTGTAAAAAGGTTGAATAAATAGCGACTACGGGTCTTCGACCTTCGCTTGCAATACCAGCAGCCAGTGTCACCGCGTGTTGTTCGGCAATGCCGACATCGAAATAACGATCCGGGAATTGTTCAGAAAAACGGCCTAGACCGGAGCCGTCACACATCGCGGGAGTAATCGCAATGAGATCCTCTGATTCAGCTGCCATATCGCACAGCCAGTCTCCAAATACATTGGTATATGTTGGTCCAGAAGATTTACTGTTAGCGGGGCTGACACCATGATATTTATTCGGCTGCTGTTCTGCGGGGTGGTAACCTTTACCTTTTTTAGTCACGATATGAAGAAACTGTGGCCCCTTACGTTCGCGTAGATTACTTAATGTTGAGAGTAAGGTGTCCAAATCATGGCCATCTATGGGCCCGATGTAATTAAAGCCCATTTCCTCGAATAAAGTGCCGGGTATAATCATACCTTTCATATGTTCCTCAGCTCGACGAGCAAACTCCCAGGCTGACGGCAACTTTTCTAAAACTTTCTTGCTGCCTTCGCGTGCTGAAGTATAAAAACGGCCAGATAGCATTCGGGCTAAGTAATTGGACATTCCACCGACATTTTTAGATATCGACATTTCATTGTCGTTTAGCACAACAAGCAAATTGGCATTTAAATCACCAGCATGTGCTAACGCCTCATAAGCTTGTCCAGCAGTCAAAGCACCATCACCAATAATGGCTACGCTATGGCGGTGACTTTTTTGAGATTGAGCGGCCAAAGCCATGCCAAGTGCAGCACTAATAGAGGTGCTGGAATGGCCGACGCCAAAAGTGTCATAGGGGCTTTCGCTGCGTTTTGGAAAACCGGACAACCCCCCAGCTTGACGCATAGTATGCATCTGGTCACGGCGTCCGGTGATGATTTTATGGGTATAGCTTTGATGGCCCACATCCCAGACAAAACGATCTTTTGGCGTATCGAAGACGTAGTGTAAAGCCAGTGTTAGCTCAACGACGCCTAGATTTGATGAAATATGGCCGCCAGTCTGTTTGACACTGTCAACGATAAAAGCCCTAATTTCAGTCGCAAGTTGGGGTAACTGGCTTTTATCCAATTGCCGCAAATCATCAGGGCTATCAATTTGTGAGAGTAAAGTGGTCATGTTCTATTATTTTTTTAGTGCTGTCGCTGGACAACGAATTGAGCTAAAACAGATAATGTGTGTGTATCGTAGGGTAAATCAGCCAAAATAGCCAAAGATTTATCGATTAAATCATTGGCTTTTTGTTGGGCTGCAGTTAAACCCATTAGCGCTGGATAAGTGGGTTTATTATGAGCAGCATCTGCACCTTGAGTCTTACCTAAGGTAGAGGTGTTTGCGACGACATCAAGCACATCATCTTGCACTTGGAAAGCAAGGCCAACAGCCGCAGCATAGCTGGTTAGCGACGTGAACACCTGAGGAGTGCTTTTAGAAGAAGAAATAGCACCAAGCATTACGCTTGCTTGAATCAGTGATCCTGTCTTTAATTGATGCATATTTTCAAGGGTAGTCAGATCAAGTTGTTGGCCTACAGATTCGAGGTCAATGGCTTGGCCACCGGCCATACCTATGCTACCGCTATGCTGCGCTAACACTTTAATCATATTAATTTGTTGTCGTGGCGAAAAGTGGTCGTTACATAATGTCTCGAAAGCTAAGGATTGCAGAGCGTCACCTGTTAACAACGCGATGGCTTCCCCGTAGATTTTGTGACATGTTGGTTTACCACGACGTAAATTATCATCATCCATCGCCGGCATATCATCGTGAACGAGTGAGTAAGCATGGATCATTTCAACAGCACAAGCTGGAGAATCGAGTAAGTTAGGAGTGACACCCAAGGCTTCCCCGGCAGCATAAACCATTAAAGCGCGCAGACGTTTTCCACCGCTTAAGGTCGAGTAACGCATGGCACTGTTCAGTTGAGAGGTGTGAGCAACAGGAATAGCCAGGGCTTTATCTAGCGCATTTTCTACACGGCGCTTTCTAGACTGCATCCATTGGCTAAAATCAAAATCTTGGCTCACGGCTCTGATGTTTTTGCCTCAAAATCGACTAAATTAGTCTGATCAGATTGCTGGAGTAGCATTTGTACTTTCTGTTCAGCTTGACTCAATGCTTCCTGACAATCACGAGTAATGAGAACTCCAGCTTCATAAAGCTTGAGTGATTCTTCAAGGTTGATATCACCTTGCTCTAGGCGTTCTACCAATGATTCTAGCTCAGTAATCGATGCTTCATAATCGAGTTTTTTTCGTCTTGCCACGGATTCGGCCTCCAACAAAAAGGGAATTTAGTCGTACAGTATAAATTATTCATCTTATTCCTGCCTGCTCGATTAGAGCAGAATGATGTTAATCTAAGGCCACTTTGGACAGGATAATTGATCTTCTCAAATGCAAAAAATAATTCGTGGCTTTCATAACTTACCAACGCATCCAACAGGATGTGTTGCCACTATTGGTAACTTTGATGGTGTACATCTAGGACATCAAGCAGTATTAACCCAGTTAGCTTTAAAAGGGGATCTATTGGGATTGCCTGCTGTTGTTATTACTTTTGAGCCTCAAGCTAACGAATTTTTTGCACCCGATAAAGCTCCTGCAAGATTGAGCCGCTTCAGAGAAAAAGTAGAAGCACTAAGAAGTTATTCAATTCACCAGCTTTGTGTTCTACGATTCAACAAAAAGCTAGCTCAGATGACAGCAAATGATTTTATTGAACAATTATTAGTAAAAGGTCTCAATGTCAGTTATCTAGTAGTTGGTGATGACTTTAAATTTGGTAAAGATAGACAAGGCAATTTTGCATTATTACAACAAGCAGGTCATAAACATGGCTTTCAAGTAGTCAATATGCGCACTTTTACGATTGAACATGGCCGTGTCAGCAGCACCCGAATTAGAGATGCTTTAAAGACCAATGATTTAAGCCTAGCCCAAACTTTACTGGGGCACCCTTATAAAATGAGCGGCCGTGTTGCCCATGGCGATAAGCGAGGCAGAACAATGGGATTTCCAACAGCCAATATTCACCTTCATCGTCGAAAAGTGCCAATAAATGGTGTCTATGCTGTACACCTTTTTGGTGTCAAAGGCGAGCCCTACAAAGGAGTGGCTAATGTCGGCGTAAGGCCAACCGTTGGCGGTGGAGACAAAGCGTTATTAGAAGTCCACCTTTTTGATTTCGAGGGTGACATCTATGGGTGTTATGTCCAAGTTTATTTCTTACATAAAATACGTGATGAATATAAGTTCGATGGTTTACCAGCCTTAATTAAACAGATAAACCTAGACTGCGAAAGTGCAAAAACCTATTTTGAAAAAAGTGTTCATTGAGGGTTCAAGACTTTGGATATTGGTATGAGGATTAAAACACAGATAAACAGTCAGGTTAAACTTTCTAGAAGGAAAAGGGCGCGAGGCTGTTATTAACGAAAAATGGCAACCGGTTAATGATAACGAG
The DNA here is from genome assembly GCA_047635075.1 of Methylophagaceae bacterium. Taxonomy (GTDB): domain Bacteria; phylum Pseudomonadota; class Gammaproteobacteria; order Nitrosococcales; family Methylophagaceae. The sequence goes on from JBLIIN010000013.1 coordinate 17,429, forward strand.
TTGCCATTGTTGAAAACCGGTTACGCGGTCATTTCTCTGGACGTCAAAATAAAACTAGCTAACATGCCAACTTTGACAGCATAAAAATCTATATGAACATCAGCATTTAATTTCATATGAATTCTTATTCTTTCCTAGGCAAACTGATTAATGCTATTGCCATCACTAGCATAGCCATTAGCAACCCCATTATTAGATTCACGAGTTGTACCCGACTTATTTCTTGAGAGACCCAAACCACCGCCTAGATATGGGGTAATAGGGGTGTTACGGATGGTAAAAGGTTGGAAGTCATAAAAACCATTAATAAATAAAGCCTCTGTTTTAATGTTTGCTTTGTCTTCATTGTCACCGGTACTATAAAGAACATCAACTTCATAATCTGTTCTTTTTGTTGCTTCTAGTTCTAATCTAAAACTATCGGTTAGGTATTTACCCACACTGAATCCAAAAGCACTGCCCGTGCCTAAATCTTCATTTAGTGAAACCTGATGATTCCCATTTAAATTAGTATAATTCCTCACTCCTGCATCCCTTGATTTTGAGATAGCACCTTTGACTGTAATATAAAAACCCTTAAAACTATCACTCAATTTAATGTTTTGTTGTGCAGTTGAAACAGCTGTTGAAGCTGTTGAAGAAGTAGCGGCTGGAGTATTTGAGTCATCATGACTTCCGCCACCAGCGAGAGCTAAGTTTGTAAATGAAGCAGCTACAAGAAAGAGGAATAATTGATTTAATTTCATTGGTTTTGTTCCTTTAACAAATTCTATTGAAATATAGTCTAATTAGCTTTTGCGTTATAAAAATTTATTTTTTAATACAAGATGCTTTTTTACCTATTTTCAGTTTCAGCTTTTAAAAGATTGGGTGGGTGTTATATAGGAAGAAAGCAGTTTATACCCCCGGCCCCTATATAATATTCAGTCCACATTTATGAACTATAGTGTAGTGGAAGGTCTGAAAGGTAACGGTGGTATAAGGGTGTAGAGGGGTGTTAAATTAAAGATGGTGCACGGAGCCGGAATCGAACCGGCACGGTGTTGCCACCGAGGGATTTTAAGTACCTTACGTCTACTAACAGCGCCAATACCGAATAAACTACCTGTCCATAACTGATTAAATATGTTTGCAGATAACCAGTACCTAGTGTTTTGAGAGATGAGAACAAATTTGTAGGAGTAGTTGACATATTGTCGAAAAATAAATGTGCCAACTGCGGTCATACAATCGTTATGAAACAGCGGCTCATCTTAGTAGATAGCCCCGAGAGAATAAAAAGGCCTAATTAAAAGTG